>CAMNVW010000005.1 GCA_946563605.1 uncultured Clostridia bacterium
TAAAAGCAGAAGTTTTGGGTCGAGCTTTTTCCAAAAAGCTCGCGGATTCCAAAGGTAGCGCACTTGTCCCCTTGCTTTCAATGAAAATTTTCTTTCATTTTCCATTTTTTATTCACCCGCGTTTCGGTGGATACTTTCCACGGATACAATGAAAAAGTGTCTTTTAAAACTGACTTTTTCGCATTTTCTTTCTGTTTTCCACATTTCACTTTCACCATTTTCATCAGATCATTGCTGTATCCATTTCCACTCCTGCATTTTTCTGCCATTGCTCAACCAACTTTAAACATTTTCCACGTAGTTTTAAACCGTTTTCCCGATCCATGTTTTGAAAATCCACTATTTCACAAATTTCGCCACCAATTTTTCATAGTTAAAAATTCCCGCAAAGCCTTTTACCATGCAGGTTTTCCTGCAAATTCCACAAATCCACAGCCTCTACTACTACTACTATTTTTTATTTCTCCTTTCTTTTCTTTTTAAGATTTATTTTTGAAAGATTGAAAGTCCGAGAAATGCAAAAAATGAAAAGCCGCACAACCGAAGCTGCTCTGAAACCCGAAAACGCAAGGGGAACAAATTTTCCGATCGCGTTTTCGGGTTGTGCGCCATGCAAAAACACTTACTAGAAAAAGCTCTGAAAGGGGCTTTTTCTTTTTTGGACGGTATGATATAATAATTCTTATTGGCATTGTAAAAATAAGGTTTTTGATCGAACGGACGAAAACGATTTTAAGATAAGTCATAGCGGAAGATTGTAAGGTTTGTTATGTACAATGATCTTCTGTAAGTTTAACCTTGTTAAACCCAGTCCTACCGTAGAAACAAAAAATACATTTTTTCGCAGGGGGGAGTCGAGAGGGGAACTCCCCTCTCTGCCGGAGGTTTCGGAACCAGAAGGTTCCGAATGTGCTCTTTGCGCAACTTTCTTCACATAAGAAAGTTGCCGAGGGGAGTGGGGCGAGAAGCCCCACAAAAAACTTCCGACCTTTAAGAAGGTCAAACAGAGACAAATTTTGTGCAGGCTTAGCCTGCCGCATTCCCATGCGTGTACATCGGATGGAAGTTACTGCCCCTATCGTTTTTTATTTTAATTTATTGTTGGGACGTTGTCCCAAACCCAACCAAAGGCTCTGCCTTTGGAATCCGCAGCCTTTTGAAAAAGGCTGGCGAAAACTTTAATATTAGTTTTTAATAATCCATTTTCTTAGATAGTGGAGGGAATCATCATGAAAATCATCTGCCAGAAGGACCTGCTGGTCGAGGCAGTCTCAAATGTATCGCGCGCAGTCTGCGCGAAATCTCCAATTCCTGCGCTCGAGGGCATTTTGCTCAAAGCACAGGATGGTCAGCTTCAGCTGACCGGTTACGATCTGGAATTGGGCATCGTAACCACCATCGAAGCCAAAACAGAACAGACCGGTGAACTGGTTCTGTCCGCAAAGCTTCTTCTTGACATCATCCGCCGTATTCCGGCGGAGACCGTTTTTATCACCTCGGATGATAAAAATCTGGCAACCATCCGCGGCGGCGCGTCGGAATTTACCATTCCGGGACTTTCTGCGGAGGAGTATCCAGAACTTCCGAATGTGGAGGAACAGTCCGACCTTGTTATGAAACAGGGCGTGCTCAAATCCATGATCGACCAGACCCTTTTTGCGATTGCAACCACCGATTCCAAGCCGGTTCACACCGGCTCTCTGTTCGATATTAAGGATTCCTGCGTCACCCTGGTTTCGGTTGACGGCTACCGTCTTGCACTGCGCCGTGAACCGATTGTATCAGACGCGCACACACGCTTTATCGTCCCGGGAAAAACACTTTCTGAAATTTCCAAGCTGCTGCGCGCCGAGGACGACGAGGCATATTTGGTGGTATCCCAGAAACATATTGTGTTCCGCATCGGCGGTTACTATGTGGTCTCCAGATTGCTGGAGGGCGATTTTCTGGATTACAATGCAGCCATTCCAAAAATCAGCAAGACAACGGTCAAATTGAATACACGCAATCTGACCGAATCGGTTGAAAGAACCTCTCTGCTGATTTCCGACCGCCTGAGAAGCCCGATCCGCCTTGCAGTGACCGACCAGAAGGTGCAGCTGAGCTGTTCCACCGCGATGGGAAAAGCGCATGATGAGGTGGATTGCGAGATGTCCGGCGAAGCGGTCAGCATGGGCTTTAATAATAAATATTTGCTGGACGCGCTCAAAGCGTGCGACTGCGATATGGTGAAACTGGAGATCAATGGAGCGCTTTCTCCAATGCGCGTGATTCCGCTGGAAGGCGACAGCTTCCTGTTTTTGGTGCTGCCGGTAAGGGTGAAGAACGATGACTAATACAGAAAAAGTGATGATTACAACCGAGTTTATCAAGCTCGATTCATTTTTGAAATATGCAGGATTGACCGATACCGGCGGTCAGGCGAAAGAACTGGTATTGGACGGACAGGTCAAGGTCAACGGAGAAGTCTGCACCATGCGCGGCAAAAAGATCCGCCCAGGCGATGTGGTAGAGGTGCAGGGCGCCATTTTTGAAGCGGTGCAGGAGTAAAATCGACAGGGGGAAACACAGGTGAGGCTTGAGAGCATAGAGCTGACCAATTTTCGCAATATCCGCTCGCTCAGCCTTGAAGCGGCGCCGGGAGTCAATGTGATCTATGGAGAAAACGCACAGGGCAAAACGAATCTGACGGAAGCCATCTGGATGTTTACCGGTGCGAAGAGCTTCCGCGGCGCAAAGGATAAAGAAATGGTGCGTTTTGGCGAAAGCAGCTGCAAAAGCGAGATCCAGTTTGCGAGCGCACTGCGTGAACAAACTGCTAAAATCGAGATTTTTTCCGCCGATACCGCATCGGGATTTGCAGAAGAGAAAAGAAGCAAACAGGTTTCGCTCAATGGAGTGACGCTTGACAGCGCATCGGAGCTTGCAGGTCAATTTTATGCGGTCGTCTTTTCCCCAGCTCATCTGTCCCTGGTTCGGGAAGGACCTGCTGTGCGCAGAAAATTTTTGGACACCGCGATCGGTCAGATCATGCCGCGGTATGAGCATTATCTGCGCGAATACCAGCGCATCCTGACGCAGCGAAACGCGCTGCTGAAAGACTTGGAGCGCTTTCCGCAACTGTCGCAAACACTGGAAATTTGGGACGAAAGCTTCGCAAAAGCCGCTGCTGCCGTCACCTTTTGCCGTGCGAGATATGTCAGTCGGATTCAGCCGCTTGCCAGCGCAGTTTATGACGGGATTTCCTCCGGTAAGGAAAAATTTGAGTTAAGTTATCAGTGCGGAATCAAACAGCCGCATGAAAAGACGAAGGATTACATGAAGGAATTTTTCATGCGGGAGCTCAAAGAAACCTATCGGGGAGATATCGAGCGTGGAGCAACGCTGTGCGGTCCGCACAGGGACGATTTAGAGCTTTTGGTAAATGGAATGCCGATGCGCCTTTATGGCTCACAGGGGCAGCAGAGAAGCGGTGTGCTCGCCTTAAAGATGGCGGAGTGCAGTATGGTGGAGGAAGTCACCTCCGAAACACCGGTGGTGCTGCTGGACGATGTGATGAGCGAGCTGGACGCTGGCAGAAGGGATTACCTGCTCAATCATCTGGAAAACAGGCAGGTGTTCGTCACCTGCTGTGATGATGAAAGTTTCCGCGGCTTAAAGCAGGGAAAAAGCTTTTTGATCCACGGAGGAGAGCTTGTGCGGACGGGCGATTTTGCGTAATGGTTTGGATGTATTGATCTTTTGTACAGGGGGAATAAGCTGTGTATTTGCATCTTGGACAGGATATTGTGGTTCGGAGCAGCGATATTGTCGGTATTTTTGATATTGAGAATACCTCAGTTTCCAAAATCACAAAAGAATATCTGGGAGAGCAGGAAAAGAAACATCGTGTGATCAATGTTTCTGCCGAACTGCCGAAATCGTTTATTGTCTGCAAGGATCAAAAGGACGATGAAGATAAAATCACCGTTTACATTTCGCAGATTTCCTGTGCAACGCTCAAAAAACGCAGCGGATATGTCGACCGGTTGGGATTGATGCAGCATTTTTGATGAAGCTCTTAAAAAGCGCATTTTCGGAATAAAAACATAAGACAAAAAGCCGCCTTTTCTGAGGGCGGCTTTTTGTGTATAAAGGGGCAATTAGCCGCAGAATCAAGCGGATTTTGAGAAAATAGAAAAAAACACATTATAGAAGAAAAGAATCATCAGAAAATGATTGTACAACGAGCCGAATTTATGGTATAATAAATGGGTATTACGAATGATATTTGCAGGCAGCCGTATGCGCTTTTGAGGGACTGTGGGACTCTCATTGCAGCTGCTTTAAAATCGGTTCGGATGTTTTAAAACTGCACAGCCGGTGAACATAAAACTTGGGAGAAAGGGGCGGCATTCATGCCGCTGTGCTGCCGCACAGAAGCATTGAAACAGCTTTGTGCCCCGCACGTTTTTATATTTTTGTTTTATTGTTGGGACGTTGTCCCAAACGATTGCCGCTGTCGCGGTGTGCTGCCGCACAGGTACATCGAAACAGCTTTGTGTCCCGCACGTTTTTATATTTTTACTTTATTTTTGAATAAAAGATATTTCGCTCATTGCGATGAGCGCCCAAAGGCTCTGCCTTTGGAATCTGCGAGCTTTTTGAAAAAAGCTCGACCAAAAACTTTTGGTTTTGAATGATGGAGGGAATCACTTTGGAAAACACACCAGAAAAAAGTCCGGAGATGATCGAAAAATATGACGCCGATGATATTCAGGTGCTTGAAGGACTGGATGCAGTCCGTAAACGTCCTGGTATGTACATCGGCTCTACCGGTCCGCAGGGTCTTCACCATCTGGTATATGAGATTGTGGATAACGCGATCGACGAGGTCTTGGCAGGAAACTGTACAAAAATATTGGTCGACCTGCTCCCTGGCGATATTGTCCGCGTCAAGGATAACGGACGCGGTATTCCGGTCGGTATCCAGCCGAAACTGGGTATTCCTGCGGTAACGGTTGTATTTACAGTGCTGCACGCCGGCGGTAAATTCGGCGGCGGCGGATATAAGGTGTCCGGCGGTCTGCACGGCGTAGGCGCGTCGGTTGTAAACGCATTGTCCGAATGGCTGGAAGTAGAGGTCTGCAACGGACAGTACCGTTACTATCAGCGGTTTGAACATGGCAAGCCGGTCTGCGATTTAAAGCAGGTTGAACCAACCACGGAAACAGGTTCTCAGATTGCCTTTAAAGCGGATCCGGAGATCTTCACCGAAACCACAAAATATGATTATGAGGTGCTGCTCAAACGTTTAAGAGAACAGGCATTCTTAAACGGCGGCGTTAATATCACCTTTACCGATGCGCGCAATGAGAAGCCGTTCAGAGAAGTTCTGCATTATGAAGGCGGTATCCGCAGTTTTGTCAGCTATATCCATGAAAAGAAAAAGAATGTTCTGGATGTGCTGCACCCGGATGTCATCTATTTTTCCGGCGACGGAGAACACTCCAACGTCGAAGTAGCGCTGCAATATAACGACAGCTATAATACTAACCTCCTCTCCTTTGCGAATAATATCCACACCGCGGACGGCGGCACACACGAGATCGGCTTCCGTACCGCGCTGCTGAAAGCGTTTAACGACTACGCAAAAAAGACTGGGTTCTTTAAGAAGGATACCGATAAATTCAGCGTAGAGGACGTTATGGAGGGTCTGACAGCGATTATTTCAGTTAAGCTGGAGGAAGCGCAGTTTGAAGGTCAGACCAAGACAAAGCTCGGCAATACCGAGATCAGAACGCTGACCTACCGCATCACCTACGACAAGGTAAGCACCTATCTGGAGGAAAATCCGGCGGTTGCAAAGCTGATTATCGAAAAAACCATGACAGCGGCGCAGGCACGAGAGGCTGCACGCCTTGCAAGAGACCGCACCCGTGAAAGAAAATCCGCTCTGGAGGGAGTAAGCCTGCCTGGTAAGCTGGCGGACTGCTCCGACCACGATAATGTGCGCACCGAAATTTATATCGTTGAGGGTGATTCTGCGGGCGGTTCTGCAAAACAGGGACGCGACAGCTCTTTCCAGGCAATTTTGCCGCTGTGGGGCAAGATGCTCAATGTAGAGCGCGTCAAACTTGACAAGGTATATACAAACGAAAAGCTGCTGCCGGTCATTACCGCGTTGGGCTGCGGCGTCGGCGACGAAATCGACCTTGAAAAGCTGCGTTACGGCAGAGTCATCGTCATGGCGGATGCCGATGTCGACGGTTCTCATATCAGAACCCTGCTGCTCACCTTCTTTTTCCGCTTTATGCGTCCGCTGATTGAAGAAGGTCATGTTTATCTCGCACAGCCGCCGCTGTTTAAGCTCACACGCGGCAGAAAGGTGCGTTATGCTTACTCTGACGAAGAACGCGATGCGCTGATTGCAGAATTAGGTGCAGACGGCGGCAAGGTCGATATCCAGCGCTATAAAGGTCTTGGTGAGATGGATGCCGAGCAGCTGTGGGAGACTACCATGGATCCGGAAAAACGTACGATGGTTCAGGTAACGATGGAAGACGCCGAGCGCGCTGACGAGATTTTCAGTATCCTGATGGGTGACAAGGTTGCTCCGCGAAGAGAGTTTATCGAGCAAAACGCGAAGTTTGTCAGCAATCTTGATATCTAGGGAGAATTTTGAAAATGAAGAATACAAAAAATCAGGAGCAGGCTCAAAAGCGCTCGCTGAGCGATTTTGAGCACTGCATGACGGTTCAGCTGAAAGAAAAATATTATATTGATTACGCAATGGCACATTCCAAGGAACAGATCAAAACAAACAGAAAAAAAGCGCTTCTCTGGGCGGCTTTGTTTGTGGTGCTGGGACTTATCGCACTGTATAAGGGCACGTCCATGGAAGGCAGATGGGCGGATGTTTATTTAACAGGTGGTTTGCTGCTGATTATTTTTCAGCTGTTTAACCTGTTCCACCATTTTGTGATGTTCCCAATCGCCTTAAAACAGTCGGTTTGCAAGGAACTGAAAAAAGATCCAAGTCTGCTGATGCCAATGGAATATGCTTTTGAACCGGATAAGCTGGTGTGCTTTATGGATGGCAAACACCGCAATACCGTGATGACGGAGGATATTTTTGGCGTGGAGGATACCGAGGAAACAATCATTCTCCAGGTCAAGAATGGAAAGCGCGTGATCATCCCCAAAGCGTCGATTGAACAGGCGGATGATGTCATCAAAAAGCAGCTGGAATCTTTCCGCAGATAAAACCGACAGGATATCTTTGGAAATGACAAAAAAGGAGTAATCATGGATATGGAACAAAAGGAAAATCTAACGCAGCAGACCTCCGAACAGGTTTCCGAAGAACAGACTGCGGCAGAAACCGAAGCTTTTGTTGATGGAGAAACCTTTGGCAGCGAAGAAACCTCGGAAGAAAATGTTTCACGGGAAACAAATATCGACTTTCAGTTTTCTTTTGAACCCAAATATGAGGAAATTTTTGACGGGTTGGATGAAACCGATACAGCGGACGGAACCAATAAAAAGGCAAGAAAGCTGTTTGTGGCGCTGGCAGCGCTGATGTGTATTCAGCTGGTATATTTTGTATTTACAAGAAGCGGTATCGCATTGGTTTTCACAGCCGTTTTGGGCGCAATGGCGCTTGTACTCAAGAAAAGAACGCAAAAATGCAATACGGAAATCGCGAAGGCTTTCGCCAGCGAGGGCACCCAGATAGTTGCTTTGGGAGCACAGCATATCGTCCTCAATGAAAAGCAGGTTCCGTATGAGCAGGTCAAAGTGTTGTACGAATTAAAGCGTTGTTTTTCGATTATTTATCAGGAAAATCATGTTTATATCATCCCAAAAAGGGCGATGGATGATCAGCAGAAACAGGAATTTTCGGCAAGAATGCAGGAAAAAATCGGCGATGCTTATCAGAATAAGATGAAAAAGCCAGCGGCGCCTGCAAAGGATCATGCGAAAAAATAAAGGTCGCTTTCAGATAGAAAGGAATGAGACGAGATGAGTACATCGGGTGAAAACCTGATTTTAGTGGATATTGAGAAGGAAATGAAGGAATCTTACCTTGCCTACTCGATGTCTGTTATCGCAAGCCGAGCGCTGCCGGATGTCCGCGACGGACTCAAGCCGGTACATAGACGAATCCTGTATACGATGTATGGAAATGGTCTGTATCCAGATAGACCGTTCCGTAAGTGTGCAGATACGGTCGGAAGCGTGTTGGGTCAGTACCATCCGCACGGAGATGCTTCAGTTTATGATGCGCTGGTTCGTATGGCGCAGGATTTTTCGCTGCGTTATCCGCTGGTGCATGGACATGGTAACTTTGGTTCTGTCGATGGAGACCCACCGGCGGCTTACCGATACACCGAGTCCAAGATGAGCAAGATTTCCATGCGGATGCTCACCGATATTGATAAGGAAACGGTTGATTTCCAGTCAAACTACGACGATCGTCTGCAAGAACCGGTCGTTCTCCCAAGCCGATTCCCCAATCTGTTAGTCAATGGTTGTACCGGTATTGCGGTCGGTATGGCGACCAATATTCCTCCGCATAATCTGAGTGAGGTCATCGATGGCGTATGCTGTCTCATTGACCACCCACAGGCAAGCCTTGACGAGCTGATGCAGCACATCAAGGGACCGGACTTCCCTACCGGCGGCATCATTATGGGACGCTCCGGCATCCGCGCGGCTTATGCAACCGGACGCGGCAAGATCACCCTGCGTGCAAAAACACATATCGAAGAATTTAAAAACGGACGCCAGAGAATCATTGTTACGGAAATCCCTTATATGGTCAATAAGGCAAGGCTGATCGAGCGGATGGCAGAGCTGGTCAAAGAGAAGAAAGTCGACCAGATCAGCACGATCCGCGATGAATCCAGCCGTAAGGGTATGAAGATCGTCATTGAGTTAAAGCGTGACGCAAATGCGCAGATTGTTTTGAATCAGCTGTTTTCGTATACACAGCTGCAGGATACGGTCGGCGTCATCATGCTTGCGCTTGTCAATAACGAGCCAAAGACGCTGACGCTGCATCAGATGCTTCAGGAATATATTAAGTTTCAGGAAGAAGTCATTAGACGCAGAACCATCTTCGATCTCAAAAAAGCGAAAGAACGCGCCCATATTTTGGAGGGCTTGCTCACTGCGTTGGATTATATTGACGAGGTCATCTCGATTATCCGTTCCCACTACACCACCCAGGAAGGTAAAGCAGCGTTAATGGAACGCTTTGGCTTGGATGATGTGCAGGCACAGGCGATCGTGCAGATGCAGCTTGGCAGATTGGCAGGCTTGGAACGGGAAAAGCTTCAGAACGAAACGGATGAACTGCACGCGAAGATTGCGGAGTACAATGCGATTTTGGCGGATGAAAAGAAGATCCTTGCAATCGTGAAGACAGAGCTTTTGGAGATTAAAGAAAAATACGGCGATCCGCGCCGCACCGAGCTTGCAACTGTTGAAGGCGAAGTGGATATTGAGGATTTGATTCCGCAGGAATCCTGCGTTGTTACCCTTACCCGCTTTGGCTACCTCAAACGTCAGCCTCTGGATGTTTATAAAACACAGCGCCGCGGAGGACGCGGTATCAGCGGCATGAGCCGCCGCGATGAAGATTTCGTCAGCGATATTTACACCTGTTCCACCCATGATTATCTGATGTTCTTCACCAATAAGGGCAAGGTTTACCGCATCAAGGGCTATGAGATTCCAGAAGGCTCCAGAACCTCCCGGGGAACCAATGTGGTCAATATCCTGCCGCTGGAACAGGGCGAAAAAATCACCTGCGTGATTAAGACCTCCGATATTGCGGCGGAGAATAAATATTACGTTATGGTGACACGCAACGGTATCATCAAACGAACCGAGTATAACGCTTATGTCAACGTCCGCAAGAGCGGCTTAATTGCCATCAATCTTGATGAAGGCGACGAGCTTGCATGGGTCAAGATTACAAACGGAAACGACCAGATTATTCTGGCAACCAAAGACGGCATGAGCATCCGCTTTAAGGAAGAAGATGCCCGCTCGATGGGAAGAACAGCGCGCGGTGTGAAAGCGATTGCGCTTGATGAAGGCGACGAAGTCGTCGGCATGGTGGTAGCGCAGGAGGATAAGGATGTCCTCACCGTTTCCAAGTCCGGTTTGGGCAGACGCACCGATGTTTCGGAGTACCGTTTGCAGACCCGAGGCGGAAAAGGCTTGAGAAACTACTACTGCGATAAGAATGGACCGGTAGCTGGTTTTGATAACGTCGATGATACAAACGATATTATGCTGATTACCGACAGCGGCGTGATTATCCGTATTCCAGCGGATCAGATTTCCAAACAGTCGCGCTATGCAGGTGGTGTTAAGGTAATGCGCGTCGATGACCAGACCAGCATTATCGGCATTTCCGCAGTCGAAAAAGAAGAGGAATCCGAGGAGATGGAAAATCCGCAGGAAGATGCCGAAAATATCGGCATGGAAACCATAGAGACCGTACAGGCTGTTGAGGAGACTTTCCCGCAGCCGGATGCAGAGAAGGAACAAGAACAGCTTACCAAGCTGATTGAACGTGCAATGGAGGACTCCTCCGAAGAATAAAAAAAGGAAGGATAAGGGATGACCTTATCCTTCCTTTTTTAGGTTGTTATAAAGTTTTACTCAATTTTTTTCAAAAGAATTGTTGGTTTTGGACGTTGTCCAAAACCTGCCAAAGGGTAAAGCCCTTGGTCGCTCGTCGCAACGAGCGAAACATCCCCAAAACAATAATATAAAAATAAAAACGATAGAGGTAGGATGCAGTTTCGATGCTGTGGTACGGAAGTACCATTTCACGAAGTGAAACCCCATTTATGTTTTGCTATCGCAAAACCGCACTGCCGTGCGACTACATCGAAACCGCTTTGTGCCTCGCACGTTTTTCTTTTTATATTATTTTATTGTTGGGACGTTGTCCCAAACCCAACCAAAGGCGCTGCCTTTGGAATCCGCGAGCTTTTTGAAAAAAGCTCGACCAAAAACTTTTATTCTTTTACCAGCACCCAGTTAATGCCCCCGCGGAAGAATGTTCAGCTTCTCGCGCTCGTCGGTCAGGTCGGCGTGCAGAAGGCTTGCAAAAAGCAGCCCCATCGGAATCATCATCGCCCAGATGGAGCGACCGCCGAAGGCTTTGCATAAAAAGACGCAGAGAATGCCGCCGAGCACAAACATTGCAAGCATTTTGAGATGGTGCAAAAGACGGGTCAAATAAGAAACTTCTTTGTACTGCAGGAATTTGTATAGATGGATGCCGACCTGCCGGATGTGATTGGTGCAGAAGGTGGTTGCCATCGGGATGCCCTGCGACTGCCGGAAGGTGTTGTACTGCATCGAACAGATAAAATTGACCGCCACCTGGGATATTTGATAGGGAGCAGAGTCGGGTATGAACCCTAAAGCAAAGATAAAGAAAATCTCAATGGCGATCAGCAGCGTTTCCCAGCGCAGAAAGCGGAGTTTGGTCAGCTTTGCCGCCGCAGCGTCCGAAACAAACGCGCCTGCCATATAAGCGGTCATAGGAATCAAATAGTAGGCAGCTTTCTTCCAGTGAAAGCTGCCTAGCTCAATCGCAAATAAAACAAAGTTGGCGGTCTGTGCGTTGCAGAAAACGCCGCCGCGCAGCAGATAGGTGTAGACCCCGTAAAAGCCGCTGACAAAGATCAACAGCGAAAAGACCCAGTGCCGCTCGCATCTCAGGTATTCGTTTTTCTGTGGAACCATTGCAGTCACTCCTTTTTGTTGCCGTCCGTTTTTCTCCATTATACTCCCTCAGTGCTGTTTTTGAAATATCTCAAGACAAAAAGGATACTTTCGGAGGAAGGAACTTTGCCCCTGTCCTCCCTTTTTGTTTGCATAGAAATGCCGGAAAAATCCCATCATAGTTTTATCGCAAGACAGAAAGGAAGAAGTATTACATGAAACTTTGTGAAAATAAGATTGCACTGGTTACCTCTGCGACCAGAGGGATCGGTCTGGCGTGTGCAAAGAAGCTGGCGGAAAACGGTGCAAAGGTTTATTTAGCGGTCAGACGGATGGACGCAGGACAAAAGGTGGCAAATGAAATCATTGCACAGGGAGGCAAGGCGGGCGTCGTCTATTTTGACGCAAATCAGGAGGAAACCTTCTCTTCTATGGTGGATGAGGTGACAGCAAAGGAAGGCAGACTCGACATTCTGGTCAATAACTATGGTTCAACAGACGTGAAGGTAGATTTTGACCTGTTAAACGGCGATACAGACAGATTTTTTGAGATTGTCGAAAACAACCTCAAAAGCGTTTATATCCCCTGTAAGCAGGCGCTCAGATCCATGGTCAAAACCGGCGGCGGCAGTATCGTCAATATCTCCTCGGTAGGCGGAAAATTCCCCGACCTTTCCAGAATGGCTTACAGCGTCGCAAAGTCCGCCATCAACTATCTGACCCAGAATATCGCTGTCCAGTATGCAAGACAGGGTGTGCGCTGTAACGCGGTCCTGCCAGGATTTATCGCAACCGATGCAGCCATGCAGAATATGTCCGAGGAATTTCTGAGTATGTTCCTCAAAAATGTTCCGCTCAACCGCGCCGGCTTGCCGGAGGATATTGCAAACGCGGTTTTGTTTTTCGCAAGCGATCTGTCATCGTTTGTGACAGGCGAAACCATGCCGGTTGCCGGTGGTTTTGGTCTGCCCTCTCCAATGTACGCAATGTATCAGGAGATGAAAAGCAGAGGTTAATATTTAAAAACCTAAAAGAGGGACGCCAAACGGCGTCCCTCTTTGTTCTTTTATTTTGCGGACAGTGTCTTGAGGTACAAGACCTCATTTGCCCCAAAAGAATTTTGGGATTGCTCGGTTAAAATAAACCCGTGTTTTTCATAAAATCTTCGTGCGCGTTGGTTTTGCTCAAAGACCCACAAGGCGACCTTGTCATATCCGGCGGATTGGATGTCAGATAAAACCTGTTCCATCATGAGCGAGCCATAACCGTTTCCCCAGTTCTCCTTAAAGCTGTGGATGCAGACAAGTTCAGCCAGCCGGCTGAAACCATTTTCTTTTCTGAAAGCGCTCCAAAAAGCCATACAATGAGGGTTTGCGTTAATCGACAAAAGGAATCCATGGTAGCGGCTGTCGTTTAGCACACGCCGGTACATCTGCTCGGTTTGCGGAAGGTCAAGGTGTTTTTCCAGCACCTGAGCAGGAAGGATGCTGCAAAAAGCATCCCTCCAAGAGGCGGTCTGGATTTTTGCAAGGATGGTTTCATCGCCGGAAACCGTCCTGCGGATTTCAACTTCATTCATAACGTTTCTTCCTTTGCTTTTCTGTTGAATTGGTCAAAGCGAACGGTTCTGCAATGACCGCTCAAGATAACAGGATTCGCGTCCATCCTCGGTGAAGCGTTCGTGTATAGCAAAGCCATTTTTCTCCAGAACACGGATAGAAGCGGCGTTGTCGGCAAAGGTGAAAGCCCCCATGCTTGTGAGCGGATATTTTGCCCTTATCTCATCCAGAAAGAGGGAAATTGCCAAAGATGCTGCTCCCCTGCCCCAGCAGTCTTTTTCAAAAATGCAGTAGCTGAGCATGGCATTAGGAGTTTCTTTAGGGTCAATGCAGTAACACCAAATATCCCCGATGTAGCGGTCGCCCATGTAGATGGTTCTTCCATAGCTTTTGGTGTCGGGAAGCCTTGTCTGCGCAAAGTTTTCAAGCGCCTGCTCAAGACTGGCAACACTTCTTGGTAGCATCCGGTCGATTTGTTCATCCTGCGTCCGCTCAAAATAGATGCGGACGTGCTCGGCGGTGCGTTCTCGCAGTTCGAGCTTCATGCGTTTCCCTCCTCCGCAATCGCTGGCAATTATAATGCGTTTACCAGCTCTTTAAAGTGTCTGCCTCTTGCCTCAAAGTCAGGATAGAGGTCAAAGCTGGCGCACGCAGGCGAAAGTGAAACGATGTCCCCTTCCCCTGCCGATTTTTTGGCAAGCTGTACAGCCTCCTGCATGGAGGAAGCGTGCAGGATGGTCAGTTCCTGTGGGTCATAGCCTTCGCAGCTTGTGACTGCCGCCTCAATTTTCGGAGCAGTAACGCCCATCAGAATCAGCACCTTTACCTTTTCAATGATTTTCGGTGCCAAAGGTTCGAACGGAATCTTTTTGTCATAACCGCCGGCAATCAGGATCAGCTTCTGGTGGAAGGAGTTGAGTCCGGCGATGGTGCGTGTCGGGCTGGACGCGATGGAATCGTTGTACCATTTGACGCCGTCAAGCTCCCGAATAAACTCGATGCGGTGCTCTACACCCGGGAAGTTTTTGGCAATTGATACGATGTTTTCTTTGGATACTTCGCCCCAGACCGCACTGATGGCGGCAAGATAATTTTCGACGTTGTGGATGCCCGGAATTCTGATCTCATCCATGTGCAGTACCGGCGTTGTACCGCGGCGGTCTGCCATGTATAAAACACCGTCCTCGCCGAGGAAAGAGCCGAGCTTTGGCTGGCTCTTGCGGGAGAATTGCAGCGCCTCTCCCCTGATTTGCGGTAGGAAGGAAGCCGTAATTTCGTTGTCCGCGTTGATGACGGTGCGGCTGAGTCCGCCCTGATGCAGATAGATGTTGCGTTTTGCGTCGATGTACTCGTCCATGTCCTTGTGGACGTCCAGATGGTTTGGCGCAACGTTGGTGATGACCGCAACATCCGGGGATTTTCTCATTGAGATGAGCTGGAAACTGGACAGCTCAACAACAGCGCGGTCGTCGGGACCGATTTGTTCAATGCGCGGCAGAAGCGGAAAACCGATGTTGCCGCCGAGGAATACCTGAAAGCCCTGCGCCTTTAAAAATTCCGCAATGACGCTGGTGGTGGTCGTCTTGCCGTCCGAGCCGGTCACTGCATAGATTTTGCAGGGACAAAGATCGAAGAACAGCTCCATCTCACTGGTGACGGCACAGCCGCTTTCCCTTGCCTGCTGCAAAGCCGGTGTCAGGTAGTTCATGCCTGGGGTGCGCAGGATCATATCTTCCTCGCAAAGTCCCTCCAGGTAGTGTTCGCCTAACGTCAATTTGATTCCGAGAGCTTCTAATTTGTCGGCTTCTTCCCCGATTTGTTCGCGGGTGCGTTTGTCGCGCAGGGTGACAATGGCGCCTTTGGAAGCAAACATCGGCAGCAGCTCGCGGTGGCTGCGACCCAAGCCGATAAAGGATACTTTTTTATGGTTTAGGCTCTTGTAAAAAGAGTTCAGTCTGTCGTTCATGGTTCAGTCTCCCTTTCTGGTGAATTTTAGCAACTGTCAAAAAGATGATTTTATTATACTCCCAAAGACTGCGGATGTCGAGCGAGAACGGTCGCAAAACGGGCGGGAGATGAATTGTTGAAAACTCGAGGGCAATCTCACCAATAAAGCGGCGTAAAAATGGACAAAGTTTCGTGTAAAAAATGGAACGACAATCAAGTTAGGGAGAGAAAACGAGTAAAACAAAGAGATTTCGAGAGATAACGGGATATAAATTAAATTTTCCGCCTCAAAGCCCTTGACAGTTGATTTTGAATTGGATATAATTAAGAACGTTGATTTGTCATCATTGGGATTTTTTCGGAAGACCGATGGTATAAATTGTATTCGATACAAAAATAAACAGGAGGTACTAACCATGTCTACAACAATGCCAAACGCACAGAACATTACTCGTAAATGGTATGTTATCGACGCTGCAGACAAGCCGCTCGGCCGCACCGCTGCAAAAGCTGCTGACCTGCTCCGCGGCAAACATAAACCGATCTTCGCTCCACACGTTGACTGTGGCGACCACGTTATCATCATCAACGCTGAAAAAGCAGTTCTCACCGGAAAGAAACTGGTTCAGAAGGTTCACTATCATCACTCTGGATGGATCGGCGGTATGAAAGAGATCCGTTACGACAAACTGATGAAAGAAAACCCGGAAAAAGCAATGATGCTGGCTGTTAAAGGTATGATCCCAGACACCACCATCGGCAGACAGGCTCTGACCCGCTGCAGAATTTACAGAGGCAGCGAGCACAACCATGCTGCACAGAAACCAGAACAGCTCTAATTCGGAAGGAGGACAATGAATTATGTACGAATCTAAAGCATATTTCTACGGAACCGGCAGAAGAAAAAACTCTGTTTCCAGAGTAAGACTGTACCCAGGTACCGGTAAAGTTACTATTAACGATAGAGACATCGACGACTACTTTGGTCTGGATACCCTGAAAGTAATCGTTCGTCAGCCATTTGAAGTTACCAACACAGCTGGTAAATTTGACGTTGTCTGCACCGTTCGCGGCGGCGGCGTATCCGGCCAGGCTGGTGCTATCCGTCACGGCATTGCTCGCGCACTGCTGCAGAACGGCGATGAAATGCGTCCAGAACTCAAAAAAGCTGGTCTGCTGACCCGTGACCCAAGAATGAAAGAGCGTAAGAAGTACGGTCTCAAAGCCGCTCGTCGTGCTCCACAGTTCTCCAAGAGATAATTATTTATCCGACAATTTTATCCCGAAGATCCTATGGGTCTTCGGGATTTTTTGTTTTTATCCTTCTTTTTCTGCTGTTCCCATATTTTGAACCGCTGATTTTTCTAAATATTTCTGCTGTCGGTATCGCCGCAACTTTGACGATGTCCAAACCGAAGAGTAGAAAAAAACAGAATAAGAAATAAACAAACGAACCGTATGGCAGGCGAATCAAATTCACCTGCCATACTATTTTTTCGGCAGATGATAAAACGAAAGGCAAAGCGCCTGCTGTTCTGTTTTGTTAAAACTGCGTAGTTTGTAGGAGAGAACCTTACATATTTTATACACCCCGATAAAAGTTTTCAAATAAGGAGGGTTTTAACATAAAACGATATGTTTTTGCGGGATTTTGTGTGATATACTTAAAAAAATTGTTTTATGATTGATACAAATAAAATTAGAACACAACCTTAAAAATAGACACAACCTAAAAAGGCTAAGCGGAAGCTTTTAAAGCTTCCGCTTAGCCTTTTTGATTATCTTTTATCTTGCCGCACAGGCGACCGGCTGGAGTTCGTAGACCTTGTCAAAACGCTGTTTGCCCTCGTCGGTGAGGTGGTGGCTGATCAGGATCAGCGTCAGGTCAGGGTTGGCAAGCAAGCTTTGCTCGACAATGTCGGCATTTTTCTGGTCGAGGGCGGAGGTGCCTTCGTCCACCAGCAGAATGGAGCGGTTGTGGATCAGCGCACGGGCGATTGCCACACGCTGCTTTTGACCGCCGGAGAGATTTCGTCCTTCCTCACCCACAACAGTGTCCAGTCCGTCAGGCATGGCGGCAAGGTCGCCTGCAAGCGCACTGTCGTGCAGCGCTTTTTGAAGCTGGGCTTCGGTGAAGGTTTCACCAAGGGTGATGTTTTCGCGGATGGTTGTATTAAACAAAAAGACGTCCTGTTCGATATAGCTCATCTGCTGCTGGAGCTGGTCGGTTGTGTAGTTTTTGGCATCCTTTCCGTCAAGCAGAATTGTGCCTGTGTAGTCCGGCAGCCAGCCGAGCAAAATTTTCAGCAGGGTGGATTTTCCACAGCCGGAAGGTCCGATGAGCGCATACTTCTTGCCGATTTCAAAGGTGCAGTTCATTTTGTCAAGGATTGGCTTTTTGTCATACTGGAAAGAGATGTTTTCCAAAGAGATTTTATCGTGCAGATTGGAAAGCGCCGGATTCTCGTGCGCTTGTGTCTCATCGCAGTGCTTTATTTTTTCAAAATACGGTTTGCTTGCGGAGATGGAAAGGCGGAGGTTGGCAAAGCGGTTTAAGCCATTTGTCACCCCTGCAAACAGGTTGCTTCCGCCTGCCAAAACTGCCGGCATAATCTTTCCTTGAAACGCCAAAGCAACGATTAAAATATCAGACAAAATCTGAATCACGACACTCACAAAACTCATGACGGAATTAACTGCGCTCTTTGTATATGTTAATTTGCAGTTTGGCTTTTCAATCTGGTCGCTGACGGAGTCGCTCTGCTTGAGGAATTGCTCCGTTTTGTTAAAACATCGCAGCACATCCGTACCCAGCAGCAAATCTTTCAAACGGCTGACCGCATTGGCTTCTGCGTCGGAACAACGCTGTCCCATCTGCTCCATTTTTTTGTCAAACAGTTTTGGCAAAAGTAGCATAATTGCCGATGAAACCAGCGAAGCCAAAAGCAGTGACCAATGAAGGCTGAACAGAACAATCATACTCCACAGCACCTGTGCAATTCTTCCCACGCTGTTGAAGAAAGGATCCCATGCCAGCTTTTCAATCTGTTTGATGTTGTTGGTCATCCATGAGATGTACTCGCCGCTGTCCTGATGATGAAAGTCCTTGTAATTTCTGTTCAGCAATGCCAGAGACAAATCATGGCGCACTTGATTATTCATCGTGCGAATCGCGTGGGACTGGAAATAATCCAGCAACGCACACAGTGCAAAGTATGCACCCCAGCTCAACAAGCTGATGAGCGTCCAAAACATGAACCGTTTAAAATCAAATTTCATTGCGGCATCGAAGGTCTGCATCAGCAAAAGCTGCACACCTGCCTGTAATCCCCAAACAACAACTTGGAAAAAACACACGATCGAAGTTAATTTCCAGTTCTTCTTGAGATAATAAGACATAAATTTCCCCCTGATTTTTTATTAGCCCTCTAGAATATTTTATCTAAATGATTGTGTCTTTATTATAGCAGTACCTTTTCCGATGAAACATATCGTCAGACGATAAAAAAACTTTCATAAAACGATAAGCTTTTACTATGCTTTTTAATACAGCTAAAACTTACGTGCTTTATTATTGATTTTTATTCTGACAAGTGATAGAATTATTTATAGGAAACAGATAAAAAGGAGTTTGTTTATGAAAACATATTTTATTGGTGACTTAGTGAAAAAGCGCCGCAAAGAACTGGGACTGACGCAGGAACAGCTTTGCGAAGGCATCTGTGAGCCGCTGACCATCTCCCGTTTGGAAAACGGAAAACAGACGCCTTCCATGAATACGCTCCGCGTCATTTTGCAGCGGCTGGGAATGCCGGAGCATAAGTATTACGCCCTGACGAGCCAACACGAAAGCCAGATTGCTGACCTGCAAACAGAAATTATTTCCAGCAATACACTGAAAGACAGAAAAAGAGGATTGCAGGCGCTGAGCGAGCTGGAGGAAATTGCAGACCCTGACGACCACCTGCTTCAGCAGTTTATCCTGCGTTCCAAAGCACTGCTGGGTAAGGAGGAAGATGGCAAGATCGTCCCCTACCCGCTGGAAGAAGAACTGGAAATCTTGTTTCAGGCGATTCGGCTGACAGCGCCGAAATTTGATATCGACGCCATCTATGAAGGACTTTACAGCATGGATGAAGTCAAGGTGATTAACCAGATTGCCTGTGTTTATTCCGATTTAAAACAACGAAAAAAGGCAGTTGATATCTACGATCAACTGCTGCAATACATCGAAAAGCATTTTCAGAATATCCTGCAGTCCGGCGGTCTGCTCCCTTTAGTCTCGTACAACTATGCAAGGGAGCTGGACCTGGTCGGACGTTATGAAGAAGCCATTGAAATCGCTGAGACCGGTTGGAAAGCCTGTGTGCAGTATGAACAATACCACACCCTGCCATCAACGGTTGCCCTGATTGCGGAGTGCTGCCATTTTCTGGGAAAAGACGAAAAAAGCAAAGACTACTACAAACAGGCTTACTACCTCAGCAAAGCGATTGATCGCAATGACTGTCTACATACGGTGGTGAAAGAGGTCAAAGAATATTTTGGAGATGAGTTTTCTTTCTAGAAATTATCCCTATCACCGCTGTCGTTGACACAAGGAGACACCGGCGGTTCTTCCGGCTGTTTGTCACCGTCTTTGTTAGGGTCATCCGGTTGATTGCCGTTTCCGTTTCCATTTCCATTTGGATCTTCTATCTGGCTACCGCCTGTAGGAATCTCGTCTGCGTGGCACAGATTGGCTGGTGCTGCAAGCAGGATGCCCATGCACAAAACGGCTGACAGAAGCATGGAAGTGAGTTTGTTTATCATCATGTTCCTCTCCTTTGAGCTTAATTATATACAGTATAACTTATGAAACCAAATAAAAACATATCGTTACATGATAGTTTTTTCATATACATTCAAGAATCCTTCCTCCTTCTGGGGGAATTTTATCTATTATCATTTGTGCTGTCCTAAAATGACAAAAAGGCAGCCGGACACTAGTCCGGCTGCCTTTTTGATAGGAGAAAAATTTGTGGAAAGTAAGCTTAGTCGTCCATCACCTGTACGCGGTGCTGATAAGTCAGGCGCAGCAGCAGACAGCTGACGATAAACGAAACGATTTCCGCAATCGGAAAAGCAAGCCATACCTGATTTAAGGTGCCTACCCGTGAAATCAGCCATGCGCATGGCAGTAAGATTACCAGCTGGCGCAGTACCGAGATCAGCAAGCTGTTTTTGCCTTCGCCGATTGCCTGGAAAAAGTTCGAGAATGCGATGCCCAGCGCGGCGGCAGGGAAACAGAGGCTGATGGAGCGCAGCGCGCTGATGCCGATTTCCATCATTTCATCGCTTGCGTTAAACATCATCAGCAGATATTTTGCGCCAAACTGGAACAGCAGCAGTCCGGCAACCATGATGCCCAGCGAAATCAGCGAGGAAAGCTTTAAGGTGTGCATCAAACGTTTTTTGTTTCTGGCGCCAAAGTTAAAGCCCATAATCGGCATCGCGCCGTGTCCCAACCCAAATACCGGCATAAAGACAAAGGACTGCAATTTAAAGTAAACGCCCAAAACAGCGACCGCCGCCTGAGAAAAGACAATCAGGATATTGTTGAGCGCCATTACCATGATGGAACCAATCGACTGCATGATGATGGACGGAAAACCGACCGCGAAAATATCCTTGACAATCTGCGAAGAAAAGCGGAAGCCTTTCAGCTGTAACTTGACGGCGTGTTCCTTGGTGGTGATGATGAAAATGGAAAACAACATCGCCAAAATCTGTCCGGCGACGGTGGCGATAGCAGCGCCGGTCACACCCAGCGCAGGCAGACCAAACCATCCAAAGATGAAGATTGGGTCGAGGATGATATTGGAGATGGCGCCGGTAAGCTGGAACAGCATCGGATAAACCATGTTTCCGGTTGCCTGAAGTGTTTTTTCCAAAGAAATTTCCACCAGACAGCCGAAGGCAAAGATGGTGATGATGGAGGTGTACTCAACACCCATCTGAATGATGGTCGCGTCGTTTGTGAATAACTGGAAGAATGGACGGCATAAAAACAGTCCGAAGAACAAGAAAGCAAGCCATTCAATAACGGCAATCAAAACACCGTGTGTGGCAGCAAGGTTGGCTTCGTGTTCGCGGCGTTCACCTAAACGGCGGGAAATCAGGGAGTTTAAGCCGATGCCGGTGCCGACGCCGACCGCAATCAAAAAGTTCTGCACTGGAAACGCCAACGAAACTGCTGTCAGCGCGTGTTCCCCGATTTGCGCAACATAGATACTGTCAACGACGTTGTACAACGCCTGGATCAGCATGGAAAACATCGCCGGCAGGGACATCTGAATCAGAAGCTTTCCCACGGGCATGGTTCCCATTTTATTTTGTGATGTTTCTGGTTTTGTATTTTCCTGCATAATAACGTCCTTTCATTTTTTCTGTTTTACAGCTTGATTTTGTAAGCTTCACTCAAACCCTTTCATTATAACACAGTCGCATAAAAATACAATAAGCTGTCAATTGAATTTTACCTGTATTTAAATTCAATGAAAAATAAACCTTGTGGGTCAAACGAGGATTGTGTATAATGGAAGTAATTTGATGCGTTATCGCAATATTCAGCCTCACAAGAGAAGGAGGATCAATATGTCGAAAGTATTTTGGAAGGGTTCCACACTGCTCGCGCCGGTGTCTCCCACAATGGTCAGCTGCGGAACAGCGGAAAAAGCGAACATCCTCACTGTTGCATGGACGGGAATCGTCAATTCCAATCCGCCGATGACCTATATTTCGGTGCGTCCAAGCCGTTATTCCTATGATATCATCAAGGAAAGCGGAGAATTTGTTATCAACCTCACCCCGTCGAAGCTGGTGCGTCAGGCGGACTGGTGCGGAGTGAAGTCGGGCCGCGACGTCAACAAGTTTGAGGAATGTCACCTGACGCAGGGAAAAGCCAATCAGGTAAACGTGCCGCTGATTGAGGAATGTCCGGTCAATTTGGAGTGCAAGGTCAAGAGCATCACCCCATTGGGCAGCCACGATATGTTTTTGGCAGAGATTGTCGGTGTGGACATCGACGAGGATTATCTGGACGAGGACGGCAAGCTTCACATGGAGCAGTGCGGACTGGCGGCTTATGTGCATGGGGAATATTTCACGCTGGGCAAAAAGGTCGGCAGCTTTGGTTACAGCGTGCGCAAACGCCCGAAGCGTAAGCCGGACAATAAGGGGAAAAAAGGCGCCGCAAGAAAAAAATAAAAAAACTTAAAAAATTTTAAAAAAACCTCAAAAAAGGTGTTGACATATCCGAATAACGGTGATATAATAACAATCGTTGATTCGCGGATATGGCGGAATTGGCAGACGCGCTAGATTCAGGTTCTAGTGAGGTTAAACTCATACAGGTTCAAGTCCTGCTATCCGCACCACAACGAAAAACGCCTCGGCAATAGCCGGGGCGTTTTTTTCGTTCCGAAAGATTTTGAAAAACGCAAAATCAAGATGTGTCCCAAATTCATAAAACTTTTCTTGAACTGACAAGATATTTCCTCTATAATAGGAACTGTATCGAGATGTAAATTTATAAACCGACAGTATTTTCTGCCGATTTAAAAGAGGAAGGAATGACTCGGTGAACCATAAAATATTATTGTTGAACGCCGGATATTCCCTGCACAGCCTGATTCGGACAAGCCCCAATGTCAGTGAACAGTTTGCGCTGATTGGGTTCGACTTCGGTGATGAGGTCATGATAACAGACCAAAAACAGCTGATTGCACAGATCAGCCGGTCGGTGAAGGAAAATCAG
Source organism: uncultured Clostridia bacterium (assembly GCA_946563605.1). GTDB lineage: Bacteria > Bacillota > Clostridia > Oscillospirales > Ruminococcaceae > Negativibacillus. Next base: position 23,041 of record CAMNVW010000005.1, read on the forward strand.
TTGATTATTCTTGTCGATAACGCGCCACAGTTGCGGGTAAGGGAAATTTTGGCACAGGGATTTAATAAACCGCTCCATCAGGATGCCAAAGCGATGCAGGACATGGAAAACTGCTTTTCAAGAATGGGACGGACAGCCGATCCGTCGCTTGCCAGCAGCGCGATGATTCCGCAGGACGCCGTTGCGTTGAGCGATCCGAACTGTCCGCAGGCAGGATTTATGATGTCCTTTCCGAGCACCTGCGTGGTGTATTTGCAAGGCTCTGCGCAGACGGTGCTTCGTCTGTGTGCAAACCAGCTTTTTCCGTTGCTGCTCAAACGTTTTTATCCTGGCGCTGTCATTGTGGATGTTCCCATCAAGAGCGAGAGCACACAGGAGGTCAGAGAATATATCGGCGGCGTGAAACGCAGAGCGAACGGATTTTTGCCGATGCTTGGCGGTACTTCAGCCGCTCCATTGCTGCGTTTAATTGCTATCAAGGAGAATGAAAAGCTGTCTCGCCAATGCTGCGACAGCTTTTTGGAGGATCTTGTCAGCGAATGTGGCAGGGTCAGCACAGTCTTTGGCGTGGGAACCAAGGGCGTGCGCGCAGTAGAGAAGAAAAGCAGAAAGAATAACCAGCCGTTGGAATTTACCGACGACCGCGTTGCCGCGCGCGCGATGGCAGCTTCCGGCATCCCAACAGCTTCATCTGCAAGGTATGCAGATGAACCAAGTTCCGTTTATACAAACGCTCCACAGAACAACGCAGTGCAATCGCAGAACAGTGCGCCTGTGTATGCAGGAATAGACGATTATCTGCTGGATGACGACGAATTGCTGGATGACGATGAGGACGATTTTGCCGACGATGAGGAACTTGAACAGGTACCAAAGTCCCGCAGACAAAGAAAAGCTGAGAAAAAACAGGCGAAGAGAAATAAACGGCAGGATTATGAGGAGGACGAGGCTCCGACGAGGCGCTCGCCGGTGATTCGGCTTCTGCTCATGGTGTTCGTGTTGATTTTCCTTGGCTCTGTGGGTTATTTGGGATATTACTATTGGAAATCGGCTCAAAACCGCAGCGCGTATGAAACCCTGCGCGAGGTTTATGACAACCATGCGTTGCTCCCGCCGCTGGGTTATCCGATCGGTTATGACAACGATTTCTCCTCTTTGTGGGAGCTCAACCACGATACCGTTGGATGGATCAGCATTGACGGGACAGGTCTGGATTATCCTGTTGTGCAGACGGATGACAACACAACCTACTACCGCACCAATTTCGAGGGCGAATACAGCGAACACGCAGTTCCGTTTGTGGATGCGGCGGTGGATTTAAAAGAACCGAGCAGCAACATTATTATTTACGGACATAATATCCGCACAGACGGACAGATGTTCAACATTCTAAAAGGCTATAAGGAACTGGAATTTTATCAGCAGCACCCTGTTGTGGAATTTAACAGCGTATATCATAAGGGAAAATATAAGATCATCTCGGTCTTTTATGCCAATACGCGTCCTGAACACGGAACTATTTTCCCCTACCATGAATTTATTGATGCAAAGGATTCGCAGCAGGCGCAGGAATACATCGACAATGTGTTGATCCGCAGTATTATCAATACCGGTGTGGATGTGCGCCCATCGGATGAACTGCTGACCCTCTCCACCTGCTCGTATGAGTTTAAGGATGCGCGCTTTGTTGTCGTTGCAAGAAAGGTGCGCTTCGGGGAGGATGAATCGGTCGATACCTCGGCAGCCCAGATGAACCCAACGCCGTATTATCCTGCGGTATGGTATCAGCTGTTCGGCGGTACCCAGCCGGATGCAAATCAGCTGAAAGAAGCGCTCCCGCATGATTCGGTCAGCGCAGAGGTTTTGCTGCATGAGGACAACGCGCCGGAGAGCGCTGCATTGTTCTCGCAGCCTTCCTTCGAAAATGATTTGGATTCGGACGAGCAGCTGTCCAATATTCAAACGGAAGAAGAGGAAGAAGAGGAAGAAGCGCAGACGGATGAAGCAGCATCTTCCACCGAAGATACCGCTCGTGCTTCTGCGGAAAGTACATACAACCAGCTGGAGGATATGAAGTTTGCCGAAATGAAGGCGGATTCCAAAACCGCCGAAGAGGAAACACAACCCCAGCAAAATCAGACGGCGCTGACACCGGAGCCGCAAACGGATGCGGAACCCACAGATGAGCAGCCGAAAATACAAACAGCGCAGCAAGTGAAAGAGGAAACTTCCAATACAAAGACTGTCGAAGCGGAGCCGACTGCCGAAACCGAGTCGGCAAAAAAGAAGATGACCAAGAAAGTCATCAAAAAAGAGGACGTTGTAGACGACCTTGAGGAAACGCCGCCGCCGGTCGAGGAAGAACCGATTAAAAAAGAGGAAACAAAGACGGATTTCGATGCCGATTCTGAAGATGAAAACGACAGTATAGGCAGTCCGGCAAATGCACAGACACTTTCGGTCAAAATCGACGGAAAAACCACCCGAGGTTCTGCCTATGATATCATCAGCCGCATCGTGGAAGCGGAGATGGGAGCAAGTTTCCAAAAGGAAGCGCTGAAAGCGCAGGCAGTCGCCGCATACACCTATGTGCTCTATAATAACCAGCAGGGCGTCAGTCCGCAGGTGCCTGCAAAGAATACGGTTTCCTCCGCCGTCAAGAGCGCGGTCAATGAGGTGCTGGGTCAGGCGATTTATTACAACGGCTCATACATCAACGCAACCTATTGCGCGTCCAACGCAGGCCGCTCGATGGATGCACAGCACGTTTGGGGAGGAAATCTGCCGTATCTTGTCAGCGTGGACAGCCCAGGCGACACCACCTTAAAGGCTTACGGTGCAACTAAAACCTTCTCCGAAAGAGAAGTCGCGGATTACATTGAGGATTACTGCAAGGTTGACCCATATGATTACGGAGATCCTGACGAGTGGTTCAGCAATCCTGAATATATCAATGGAGCGTATGTGGATACTATTCAGATCTGTGGTCATCGTGTCACTGGACGAAGTGTCCGCGAAAGTATACTGAAATTCAAAATCAATTCTGCGGCGTTTGAGGTCTCCTATGATGGAGATTCCTTCACCTTTACCACATATGGCTACGGACATGGTGTGGGTATGAGCCAGCAGGGTGCAGATTACTTTGCACAGCAGGGGTGGAATTATCGGGAGATCCTGACACATTATTTCAGCGGCACAACAGTAAAATAATCAGAATAACCTCTGTCCAAAGGTGGGTACGCGTAAAACAGTTTCAGTCCCAGCAGCCATGTCTGCTGGGACTGTTCTTGTATATATTGAAGCCGTATGAAGCCTCCCTTGTGTAAAGGGAGGTGGCTCGGCGTTAGCCGAGACGGAGGGATTG
>CAMNVW010000006.1 GCA_946563605.1 uncultured Clostridia bacterium
TTTATATGTTTTTAGAAAATTTCGCACTCTGTGGAAAAGATGGAAACAAGGCGGCGCAATTGTGCCGCCGCACTCCCGTGCGACAGCATCGAAACAGCTATCAGCCTCTATCGTTTTTTATTTATATTTTTTATTTTGGAGTGTTTCGCTCGTTGCGACGAGCGACCAAAGGCGCTACCTTTGGAAACTGCGAGCTTTTTTTAAAAAGCTCGACCAAAAACTTTTGTTTTTCCATACACACAAAAAGGAACTCTCGTCGAGAGTTCCTTTTTCTTTTGCTTATTTATCGTATGTACCTTTTTTGAGCAAGCTATGGTTTTCCATCATGATATTGCCGTTTGCAATCACGCTGTCAAGCGACAAGTCCCCCTCCAGAAGCAGCAAATCTGCATCCGAACCTGCGCGGATACAACCTTTTTTCGGGAAGATCTCCAGCGCATGAGCGGTATTCGAGGTCATAAAGCACAGCGCTTCCTCCAAAGGCATTTTGTAATCCTGCACCATCGCCTTCAGCTCCTGATAGATGGTGTCCACCGCGGAATATCCAATTTGAATCAGATTGCCTTCCTGGTCATACTTCGACCAGCTGCCCATTCCATCAGAGCTCATGGTGATTCTGTTGAGCGGAACACCCTGCTCTTTCGCCTGCATGATGTACTCTGCTGTTCTTTTTCTTCTTTCTGTGCCGCAAGTCATGTCGATATATCCGCCCTGTTTTGCAAAATCAAACGCTTCCTGCAACAGTTTCGGGGCACGGGTAACGTGCGTCGGGTGGAAGATTTTTACCGGAATCGTCGTTTTATCAAGCGCCTCACGGACAAGCGACAGCGCACTGTCCGCATTTCCCATATGTAGCACCAGCATACCGCATTTTCCAGAGAGCATACCGCTGACACGCGCATCACTCGCAAGACGAATCAATTCATCCACCGTCACATTCGGTGCGCGGTGGTCTGAAATCGCCAGCTTGACGCCGATGATTTCCTTCACAAACATCAAATCCTTGCGGATATCCCCTGTCAGGGTCGTGCTTGGATAGCCATAAGACCCTGTGCAGGCATAGGCTGTGATACCTTCCTCGCACAAGGCTTTTGTTTTTGCAACCAGATTTTCAACGCTGCGGCTGATTCCATCGGTGCCGAGCAGTCCAACTACCGTCGTAACGCCGCCGTTGAGCAGCTCCGACAGCGAAACCGGTGGAACCTGCGTGTGAAAGCTGCCCTCACCGCCGCCGCCGGTAATATGGACGTGCGGGTCAATAATGCCAGGAATCAGTTTTTTGCCTTTGCCGTCAATCACCTTGCAGGAAGGCAAATTAGGTTCAATCGAATCTTCGACAGCCTCAATCCTGCCGCCGCACACCAGAACATCCTTTACGCCAAGATACTGCGGTGCATACACATCTGCTTGTTTTATCAAAATCATATGCTCTTCTCCTTTTGTGCCGTTTGCTGTTTTCCACTGTTCCATTACGGAAATATTTCTCGGGAAATATTCCCCAAAAACGACCTTTTCAAAGTTTATTTTGATTCTATTGTAGCACAAAAATATAGTAAATACTATTGTTTTTATTCTAATTTTGATTACAAAGCTTTTTCGTCACTTTTGTTAAACACGCCGCCGTATTTTTGTTCGATTTCCTCTAAAAAACAATCCTTCCGACATCCTGTGCCGGAAGGATTGTATACTATTTGTATTTTATAATAAGAGTTTTACTCGTTTGACCCAAAACAAAAGTTTTTGGTCGAGTTTTTTGAAAAAAGCTCGCAGTTTCCAAAGGCAGCACCTTTGGTTGCTCGTCGCAACGAGCGAAATACCTTTATCGTTAGGCGCTCCTTGAGAGAGCTCGTGAAGTAAATGCCAAGCATTTACTTCACACTTTCTTGCAAGAGAAAAGGTTCTCGAAAACTGATAACATGATGAATCTACCCCTCCAAAATTATCCGGTGGATGATTTTGGACAGTATAAAGGTTTACTTTTTGTACTGTTCCTTTTATTGAAAGGTTTCACTTCGTGAAACGGTACTCCCGTACCACAGCATCGAAACAGCTTACTGCCCTAAACGTTTTTTATTATTTATATTTATTTTTAGGGTATTTCGCACTCTGCGGAGTGCGAGCAAGAGCTCTGCTCCTGCACCTCGCAATTTTTTGAAAAAAATTGAGTAAAACTTTTGTTTTACTCGAACGAAGCTAGGGTTGACGAAAACTTTTATAACAAAGAAAAAAGCTTCGGCGTCCCGAAGCTTTTTCCCCCATAACACTTTATCAGGTGAATGCGTCCACTCACGAACCAACCTGATCACAATCGGTTCTGCCCGATAAGGTCATGGAATGTTACCTGTACATCATAGCACAGAATTTTTCGTATGTCAAGGTCAAAGCAATAGAGATTGTTCTCTCAAAGCAAACCTTTTCATCCCTGCGCAAAAGTCCTTGCAGAACCCTTTGCGCGGGACCGATTATATCGATATATCCGGTGATACACCCGAACGACCTAAGAAAACTAGATCAGTTCGATGATTGCCATTTCAGCTGCGTCGCCGCGGCGTGGGCCAATCTTGACGATACGGCAGTAACCGCCGTTTCTGTCATTGTACTTTGGAGCAATATCATCAAAGACTTTTTTCGCAACGGTTTCCTTTGTAACATAAGAATAAACCTGGCGTTTAGAATGGAGGTCATTCTGTTTTGCCTTTGTGATGATTTTCTCAGTCATTGCCTTGACTTCTTTTGCTCTTGTAACTGTGGTCTCAATCTTGCCGTTTTCCAGCAGGAATGTTACCATCGCTCTAAGCATAGCCGTTCTGCTAGCAGTGGCTCTGCCGAGTTTTCTGGTGCCTGGCATCCAAATTCACTCCTTTTTAATGGATTATGGAATGTATCTCAACTATTCGTCGTTTTTGGTAAGGCTGAATCCAAGGGAATCGAGTTTCGCAAGAACTTCTTCCAAAGACTTTTTGCCCAAGTTTCTGACCTTCATCATTTCGTCCTGTGATTTGTTGATCAAATCGCTTACAGTGTTTACTCCTGCACGTTTCAGACAGTTGAAAGCACGGACGGAGAGATCAAGCTCTTCAATGGTCATCTCAAGAACTTTTTCCTTGCCGGTATCTTCCTGAGTGTCCATGATTTCCGTGTTGCTCACTTCTTCGGAGAGATCCACGAAGTGATTCAGCTGTTTTGTGAGGATCTTAGCAGAAAGGCTTACCGCTTCTTTTGCCGAGATGGTGCCGTCTGTCCAGACTTCCAATGTCAGCTTGTCGTAGTCGGTAATCTGCTCAACACGAGTATTCTCAACAGTATAATTTACCTTCAAAACAGGTGTATAGATACTGTCAATATAAATCTTGTTCAGAGACATTTTATCGACCTGCGCCTTGTCCTGCATAGATTTATCACTGTTTTTGTCCCTTGCAATCTGTTTGTTCTTTTCGGAGGAAACATAACCCTGTCCCTTGTCCAGAACAATTTCCATGCGCAGGCTAGCGTTTGGTCCCAGTGTCGCGATATGCATGCTTGGGTCCAGGATTTCAACGTCGGAGTCGCACTGGATGGATCCAGCGGTCACTTCGCCTTCGCCCTCTGCATTGATATAAACGATCTTTGGTCCCTCACAGTAAAGCTTTGCAGTTAAACCTTTGATGTTGAGGACGATCTCTGTTACATCCTCTTTCACGCCCTCAATAGTTGAGAATTCGTGCTGTACGCCATCAATTTTAATTGATGTAACTGCAACACCAGGAAGCGAGGAGAGCAACACACGTCTGAGGCTGTTGCCTAATGTTGTTCCAAAACCTCTGTCAAGCGGTTCTACAACAAATCTGCCGTATGTTCCATCAGATTTAAGTTCTGCGGTCTCAATCTTTGGTTCAATTATCTTTACCATTATAACCCTCCTTAAATGGCAGCGGCACACAAGCCGCCGTTATTTTCGCGTTCCCATGCTGATGTAAAACAAGTTCTCCAAACCCTGCGGCACAAAGCCGACAGGCAAAGCTTGCATCCGAACGGATGGCAGCTATTATTTGGAGTACAACTCAACGATGAGATGTTCTTCAACATCGAGATCAATATCTTCGCGATTTGGAAGGTTAACAACTTTCACTACGCCGTTGTCTTTATCCATATCCAGCCACTGAGGAACCGGACGGGAACCGTTTGCTTCCATAACAGCTTTGAATTTTTCAGAAGATTTGCTGCCCTCAACCAGTGCAACAACATCTCCTGCTTTCAGAAGGATAGACGGAATGTTAGCTTTGTGGCCGTTTACTGTGAAATGACCATGTCTAACCAGCTGTCTAGCTTCAGCTCTGGAAGATGCCATACCAGCTCTGTAAACGATGTTGTCCAGACGGCTTTCCAGGATTCTGAGCAGGTTTTCACCAGCCATACCCTGCTGTTTTTCAGCCATCTCAAAGTATTTAGCGAACTGGCCTTCAAGAACGCCATAGAAACGTCTTGTTTTCTGTTTTGCACGAAGCTGAACTCCGTACTCGGAAACTTTTTTGCGGTTCTGACCGTGCTGACCCGGAGCATAGCTTCTGCGGGAAATAGCGCATTTGTCAGAGTAGCATCTTTCGCCTTTGAGGAACAGTTTCTGTCCTTCACGACGGCAAAGTTTGCAGACCGCACCTGTATATCTTGCCATATTCTTTGTACCTCCCTAATCAGATTACACGCGTCTTCTCTTAGGTGGACGGCAACCGTTGTGCGGAATTGGAGTAACATCTTTGATCATGTTAACTTCAAGACCAGCTGCCTGCAATGCACGGATCGCAGCCTCACGTCCGGTACCTGGTCCTTTAACATATACTTCAACAGATTTCAGTCCGTGGATCATAGCAGCTTTAGCTGCTGTTTCAGCGGCTGTCTGTGCAGCAAACGGAGTGGATTTTCTGGAGCCTCTAAAGCCCAGACCACCTGCGCTTGCCCAGGAAATTGCGTTGCCCTGAGTGTCTGTAATAGTAACAATGGTATTGTTAAAAGTAGACTGGATATGAGCAGCGCCGCGTTCAATATTTTTACGCTCACGACGTCTTGGTGTGGCAGCTTTTTTGTTGTTAGTAACTTTAGCCATTTCTCAATATCCCTCCCCTTACTTCTTCTTGTTAGCGATTGTTTTCTTTGGACCTTTTCTTGTACGGGCATTTGTCTTGGTTCTCTGTCCTCTTACAGGCAGACCCTTTCTGTGACGAGTGCCTCTGTAGCATCCAATTTCAATCAGTCTCTTGATGTCGAGTGCAACGTCACGACGAAGGTCACCCTCAACAACAAAATGTTTATCAATGTAATCTCTCAGCTTTGTAACGTCATCCTCGTCCATGTCTTTTACTCTGACATCAGGGTTAACACCTGTTGCTGCCAGGATGTCGTTTGCGGACTTTCTACCGATACCATAGATATAGGTAAGTCCAATTTCGATCCGCTTCTCGCGAGGCAGGTCTACACCAGCTATACGAGCCATACTTTTGTTGCACCTCCATTATATAGGTCTTGCATATTCCAAAGGGCTTTATTGATTAGCCCTGACGCTGTTTATGCTTTGGATTGCTGCAAATTACCATAATGCGTCCTTTGCGTTTGATGATTTTGCATTTTTCGCACATGGGTTTAACGGAAGGTCTTACTTTCATTTGAAACTACCTCCTTGTCATGGAACTTTTTCAATCAGAAAAAGTTTCCTACCCTTTTATTCGTGAATTTATTTGGAACGCCAAGTGATGCGGCCCTTCTGCAGGTCGTATGGAGACATCTCCACAGTAACCTTATCTCCCGGCAGGATTCTGATAAAATTCATTCTCAGTTTACCGGAGATATGTGCCAAAATCACATGGCCATTTGGCAGCTCAACTTTGAATTGAGCATTTGGCAAAGCTTCCAACACCTTGCCTTCAATTTCGATTACGTCTTCCTTGGACAAGTAAAAAACCTCCTTATGGATGATCTCTCAAGCGTTTGCCCGAAAGAATCCTAAACTGGTCAGCGCTTTTCTGAGTTGTTTGTTCGTAGTGACCGCCGACAAATCAAGCTGATGTTCAGTATCTTCAAGATGTTTGCATTTTTTTCGTTTCGGATGATCGAGTTTTCTCTTTCTTCCGTCGCAAACAAGTGCGCAATCCTGTTCCATGCTGACCACCACAAAAAATCTGTCCTGATTTTTACCAGCTGTTGGTCTGACGATGGAGCCTATTTTCATCATCGTTTCTCCCACCCTTTGCCGCAAGCGTTTAAGCCTGCGTCATAATGACAGGGCCGGATGCGGTGATTGCAACCGTGTGTTCAAAATGGGCTGAAAGACTGCCACTTCTAGTAAGGACAGTCCCGTCCTTTTTGACCATAACTTCACTGCCTTTGACATTGATCATCGGCTCGATTGCCAACGTCATGCCAGGCAGCAGCTTCAAACCACGTCCTGGAGCGCCATAATTTGGAACAGACGGTGATTCGTGCAGTTTTCTGCCAACACCATGTCCCACATAATCTCTTACGACTGCAAAGCCGAAGCTTTTCGCATAAGATTCCACTGCGTATCCAATGTCGCCCAACCTGTTTCCAGGCTGTGCCGCTTCGATTGCGCGGCGGAGGCACTCTTTTGTAACATCCATGATTTTTTGCGCTTCCTCAGAAACTTTTCCAGCGGCAAATGTCGCTGCATTGTCTCCTGTATAACCGCCGATTGCCGCGCCAATGTCGACGCTGACAATATCCCCTTCCTGAATGATCCTGCCGGAAGGAATCCCGTGGATCACCTCATCGTTGATGGAGATACAAGCGGAGGCCGGAAAGCCACCGTATCCCAAGAAAGTCGGTTTCGCTCCCTGAGAAACAATAAACTCATGAAGCATTTTGTCCACATAAGCCGTGGACACACCCGGTTTAATCAACTCGCCCGCAAGTCTCAGAGCCTGAGCACTGATCTTGCAGGAAAGTTTCATATCGGATAATTCTTTGCTTGTTTTGAGTACAACCATTTGGTTTACCCCTCCAAAGCAGACTGTGCTCCTAATGCATTGAGTGTATCTTTGGTGACTTCCTCAACTGCTCTTGTTCCTTCAATTACATAAAGGACGCCAAGGTTTTCATAGAAGCCTTTAAGCGGTTCGGTCTGTTCGTGATAAACCTGCAGTCTGTCCTTAACGGTGTCCGGATGGTCATCCTTGCGGATAATCAGCTCGTGGCCGCATTTATCACAAACATTTTCAACCTTTGGTGGGTTGTAAACCATGTGATAGGTTGCGCCGCAGTCTCCGCACACACGTCTTCCGGTCATTCTCTGCATGATCGTCTCATCAGGAACTTCGATGTCAATCACATGATCAATCTCGACGCCCATTTCTTTCAGAGCCTGTGCCTGCGGAACAGTTCTTGGGAAACCGTCAAGAATAAAACCGTTTTTGCAATCATCCTGTTTCAGACGTTCGTTCACCATCTCGATCACTACCGCATCCGGCACCAGCTTGCCTGCATTAACAAACTCTTGTGCCTTCTTGCCGGCATCCGTTCCGTTTTTCATAGCGGCACGAATAATGTTGCCGGTACTGATCTGAGGAATATGACAATACTCACAGATTTTTTCCGCCTGAGTTCCTTTGCCGGCGCCCGGCGCTCCGAGAAGTATAATGTTCATAAAAACAGATCCCCTTTCTGGAAACTATTATTCCAGGAAACCTTTATAGTGACGCATCATCATTTCAGATTCAAGCTGTTTTACTGTATCCAGTGCAACGCCGACGATAATGATGATGGTGGTACCTCCAAGCGATACGCCCTGAATACCTGTCAGAGCTGCAAGACCGATTGGAAGAATTGCGACTACCGCACAGAACAAAGCACCCATCAGGGTAACTTTAGAAATGATTCTTGCGATAAAGTCTGAAGTTGGTTTACCAGGTCTGATACCTGGAATTGCGCCGTTGTTCTTTCTAAGGTTGTTAGCCATTTCAATTGGATTGTACTGGATACCAACATAGAAATATGCAAAGGCAATGATCAGGATGAAATACAAAAATGCGTAAAAACCGCTGTTGTAATTAAAGATTTTTACAAAGCTTGCCCAGAAGGAACCTTCTTTTGGCTCGACAAATGCTGCGATTGTGCCAGGGATTGCCATCAGGGAGCTTGCAAAGATAATTGGCATAACACCGGACATGTTTACGTTGACTGGAATGTAGCTGGACTGTCCACCATACATTTTGCGGCCAACAACACGTTTTGCGTACTGAATCGGGATTCTGCGTTCTGCTTTTGTCATCAGAACGATGAAAGCGATCAGGAATACAAAAACAACTACAAGGAGCGGAACACCGATCAGGTAACGCAGACCTGTACCAGTGCTGCCTGCCTTCAGACCCTCGTAACCAAGTACCAGATACTGCCACATTGGCAAAATGACCGACGAACCTCTGGAAACGATACCTGCAAACAGGATCATCGAGATACCGTTGCCGATACCTTTTTCATCAATCTGTTCGCCCAGCCATACGCAGATCATGGAACCTGCTGTAAACATAGCAACAATGGTTACGGTAATCAGAAGATTTCCAAACGCATTGCCGCCATCCATAACTGCATTTCTGCGGTTAAGGAGCTGGTAGTAAGCGAACGACTGGATCAATGCCAAACCAATGGTAACATATCTTGTAATTCGGTTCAGTCTCTTGCGGCCTTCCGCACCCTCTTTCGAGAGCTGCTCGAGAGCCGGAATTGCAACAGCCAGAAGCTGTACTACGATGCTTGCTGTGATGTACGGTGAAATGGAAAGTGCGAACAGCGTTGCTTGCTGAAAAGCGCCGCCGGTCAGCAAATTGAGAAATCCCAACAGGTTTCCATCGCCGAAGCCCTGCATCACTGATGCGTCCAGGAATGGTACCGGCAGAGCCGCACCAAACCGGAAAATGACGATGATCATCAGTGTATAGCACATTCTTCTTTTTAAATCAGGCAGTTTCCAGGCATTTTTGATGGTTTCAAGCATCCTAGATCACCTCAGCCTTTCCGCCCGCCTTTTCAATCTTTTCTTTGGCAGAAGCGGAGAATGCTGTAACATTCACTGTGAGCTTTTTGCTCAAATCTCCGTTGCCCAATACTTTAACACCGTCAAGTGCTTTTTTAACCAGGCCGGTTTCAACCAGGAGTTCTTCGGTAACAACGGTGTCGTTATCGAATCTTTCCAGATCGCTTACGTTTACGATTGCAAACTGTTTAGCGAAGATATTGTTGAAGCCTCTTTTCGGAATACGTCTCTGAAGTGGCATCTGACCGCCTTCAAAGCCAGGTCTTACATTGCCGCCGGAACGAGCCTTCTGACCTTTGTGTCCTTTGCCTGCTGTTTTACCATTACCGGAACCCGCACCTCTGCCTACACGGTAAGCTTTTTTTGTAGAGCCGGGAGCCGGAGAAAGTTCGTGCAATTTCATTGTTCTCTGCACCTCCTCTTTTTAAGCTTCGGTTACCTCTACGAGGTGGGAAATCTTGTTGATTTTACCTTTTGTAGCTGCATTATCTGGCTGAATAACCTCGTTGCCGATTTTTCTCAGTCCCAGGGAATGAGCGGTAGCAATCTGGTCATTCTTGCGGCCCTGGAAGCCTCTAACCAGTTTAATCTTCAGGTTTGCCATGGTTTGAGTCCTCCTTAACCAAGAATTTCTTTCACGGTTTTGCCGCGGATAGCAGCAACTTCTTCAGCGTTTCTCAGGTTAGCGAGACCCTGAACAGTTGCGTTAACTACGTTGGTTGGGTTATTGGAACGCAGACATTTTGTACGGATGTCTTTGATACCAACAGTTTCAAGCACTGCACGAACAGGACCGCCAGCGATAACACCAGTACCCTGTGGAGCAGGTTTCATCAGAACGCGGCCTGCGCCGAACTCTCCGATGATTTCATGTGGAATAGTTGTGCCTTTGAGCGCAACTTTGATCAGATTCTTCTTTGCGTCATCGATACCTTTTCTGATAGCGTCCGGTACCTCTGCAGATTTGCCTGTGCCGAAGCCAACGATGCCGTTGCCGTCGCCGACAACTACCAGCGCTGCAAACTTCATGACACGGCCGCCTTTAACCGTTTTTGCAACACGGTTGATAGCTACAACTCTTTCACTCAGTTCGAGTTTAGAAGCGTCAATGCGAGTCAAAAGTATCCCTCCTCGTTAGAATTTGAGGCCGCCCTCACGGGCTGCTTCAGCCAGCTCTTTAATGCGGCCATGATAGATGTAGCCGCTGCGGTCAAATACAACCTCAGAAATACCTTTTTCAAGGGCTTTGGTTGCAATGTTTTTGCCGACTTTGCCAGCTGCTTCCTTGTTACCGCCAAAACCATCAAAATCTTTGTCCATAGAAGAAGCGCTTACCAAAGTAGTTCCGGTAACGTCGTCAATGATCTGGGCATAGATATGTTTTGCGGAGCGGAATACGTTGAGGCGTGGACGCTCAGGTGTGCCACTGATTTTTGCTCTGACTCTTTTGTGTCTCTTGAGTCGAGCAGCATTGCTATCAAGCTTTTTCACCATTTCGATTCACTCCCTTTAATTATTTACCTTTACCAGCTTTACCTTCCTTGCGGATGATAACTTCGTCAACATACTTAATACCTTTGCCCTTGTATGGCTCTGGTTTACGTTTTTCACGAACTTTAGCTGCAAACTGTCCTACGACCTGTTTATCAGGACCGCTGATGATTACTTTGTTAGGACCTGGTACGTCAATTGTAATACCTTCGATTTCCGGCATAATTACCTTATGGGAATAACCGAGGATCATAACCAGGTTTTTGCCTTCTTTAGAAGCTCTGTAACCAACACCGTTGATTTCCAGTTCTTTTTTGAAGCCGTTTGTAACACCCTCGACCATGTTGCCGATCAGTGTTCTTGTAAGGCCGTGTAAGCTTCTGTCTTCTTTATCGTCTGTTGGTCTTGTAACAACAACCTCGTTGTTTTCAACAGCGATGCTCATTCTTTCATGGAATGTTTTTGTCAGAGTACCTTTTGGACCTTTTACAGTCAGTGTCTGACCGTCGAGGTTTACCTCAACGCCTGCAGGAATAGCTACAGGTTTTCTACCAATACGAGACATTCTTGTTGCACCTCCTTACCAAACGAATGCAAGGACTTCGCCGCCTACATTTTCGGCGCGAGCCTGTCTGTCGGTCATGATGCCCTTTGGTGTAGACATGATTGCGATACCCATGCCGTTCATAACCTTAGGCATTTCCTTGCAGCTGGTGTAAATGCGCAGTCCCGGTTTAGATACTCTACGCAGGCCTGTGATAACAGACTCTTTGCCCAGACCGTATTTAAGGGTAATTCTGATAATACCCTGTTTACCATCGTCTACAATCTGGAAGCCTTTGATATATCCCTCATCCAAGAGAATCTGTGCAATTGCTTTTTTCATGTTGGAAGATGGTACATCAACCGTGTCATGTTTCGCTGCTGCTGCGTTTCTGATACGAGTCAGCATATCAGCGATTTTATCTGTAATTTGCATGACGTCAACCTCCTTTGCTCGTGCTTACCAGCTCGCCTTTTTCACGCCTGGAATCTGACCTTTGTAAGCCAGTTCTCTGAAACAAATTCTGCAGATGCCGAATTTTCTCAGGTAAGCGTGTGGTCTGCCGCAGATTTTACATCTATTATACGCGCGAGTAGAGTATTTAGGTGTTCTTTTCTGACTTACTTTTTTCGATGTCTTAGCCACTGAACCTTTTCCTCCTTACTTCGCGAACGGAGCGCCCATGAGTTTGAGCAGCTCGCGGGATTCCTCGTCTGTTGTCGCAGTAGTTACGAACGCAATGTCCATACCACGAACCTTGTCAATTTTATCGTATTCGATTTCAGGGAAGATCAACTGTTCTTTCAGTCCCAGGCTGTAGTTGCCGCGGCCGTCAAAACCGTTTGGATTGATACCTCTGAAGTCTCTTACACGAGGGAGTGCCATGTTGAAGAGTCTGTCAACAAACTCGTACATGATTTCTCCTCTCAGTGTTACTTTTGCGCCGATAACCATGCCCTCACGAAGTTTGAAGTTCGCAACGGATTTCTTTGCTGTACAAGGAACAGCTTTCTGGCCGGTAATTGTAGCCAAGTCTGTCATGATTGCATCGATAATCTTATGGTTGTCTCTAGCCTCGCCACAGCCAACGTTTACGACTACCTTATCCAGCTTAGGAATCTGCATGACGCTTTTATAGCCAAACTTTTTGTACAAAGCTGGCGCTATATCATTAACATAGGTTTCTTTAAGCTTTGCCATGTTTTCTCCTCCTAATTAGAATGTTTCGCCACAATCGTTGTTTTTGCAAAGACGTGCTTTTGTGCCATCAGCCAGAATCTTATGAGCAACTCTTGTTGGCTTGCCGCATTTTGGGCAAACGAGCATTACTTTGGAAGAATACATTGCGCCTTCTGCGTCAACGATACCACCCTGCTCGCCCATACGACGAGGTTTTACATGTTTTTTGATCATGTTGCAGCCTTCGACGATGACTTTGCCTTCTTTTGGGCTTACCGCCAAAACCTTGCCTTTTTTACCCTTGTCTTTACCGGACAGGATAACAACGGTGTCGCCTGTTTTAACGTGTACGTTCATCTCTCTGAGCACCTCCTAAAGAACCTCTGGGGCGAGGCTGAGAATCTTGAGGTAATCTTTATCTCTCAGTTCTCTCGCCACTGGGCCAAAAATACGTGTGCCCCTTGGATTTTTATCTTCTTTAACAATAACAGCTGCGTTCTCGTCAAAACGAATGTAAGTACCATCTTCACGTCTTACACCCTTAACGGAACGAACGATAACTGCTTTAACAACGTCGCCTTTTTTAACCATACCGCCTGGAGCAGCTTTTTTAACGGAAGCAACAACGACATCGCCGATGTTTGCATATCTGCGTCTGGAACCGCCCAGAACGCGGATGCACATGAGTTCTTTAGCTCCGGTATTGTCGGCAACTTTCAGATAGGTCTGCATCTGTATCACAGTGCGTCCCCTCCTTTCGGTTGTACTGAATCAAGTATTTTATCAGATAACAATCGCAAAATAACAGCTTATTTTGCTTTTTCGGTTATTTCGACAACTCTCCAATGTTTGTCTTTGGACAGAGGGCGAGTCTCCATAACCAGTACCTTGTCGCCAATGCCGCATGCGTTTTCTTCGTCATGTGCTTTGAATGTAACGGTACGTTTCATGATTTTGTTGTAGAGAGGGTGTTTTACGTTATCTTTGATTGCAACGACTACGGTTTTGTCCATCTTGTTGCTGACAACGGTGCCGACTCTTGTTTTTCTAAGGTTTCTTTCGTCCACCTTGCGTCCTCCTTCCAAGAATTACTGCACGTTCTTCATTGCATTTTCCTTGATAATCGTGGAAATTCTGGCAATGTCTTTTTTGACAGCCTTAATTCTCTTCGGATTCTCAAGCTGGTTAATTGCGTGCTGGAAGCGAAGGTGGAAAAGCTCAGCTTTCAAGTCTACAAGCTTCTCGGAAAGTTCTTTTTCAGACAAGTTTCTGATCTCTGCAGCTTTCATTACTCTTCACACTCCTTTGCTTCTTCTCTCTTTACGAATTTGCACTTAACTGGCAGTTTGTACATAGCCAGACGCATAGCCTCACGAGCAAGCTCTTCGGATACGCCGCCGATTTCAAACATAACGGTGCCTGGTTTTACAACTGCTACCCAGTACTCTGGGCTACCTTTACCGGAACCCATACGAGTTTCAGCAGGTTTTTCTGTAATTGGTTTATGTGGGAAGATCTTGATCCAAACCTGACCGCCACGTTTGATGTAACGTGTCATTGCAATACGAGCTGCTTCGATCTGGTTGGAAGTGATCCAGGATGGCTCCAATGCCTGCAGACCGTATTCGCCGTTGGAAACAAAGTTGCCCTTGTGAGCAGCACCTTTCATACGACCTCTGTGCTGTCTGCGGTATTTAACTCTTTTTGGGAGAAGCATTAGTTTTTGCCTCCTTCCTTACGAGGCTGTCTTTTTACTGCCTGGAGAACTTCTCCAGCGTAAATCCAGACTTTAACGCCGATCTTTCCGTAAGTGGTGTTTGCTTCTGCGAAACCATAATCAATGTCAGCGCGCAGTGTCTGCAGCGGAATGGTTCCTTCGTGATAATGTTCGCTTCTAGCGATTTCAGCTCCGCCCAGACGGCCGGAAACCTGAACTTTGATACCCTGAGCACCCAGCTTCATGGTACGTCCGATGCACTGTTTCATTGCGCGGCGGAAGGAGATACGTCTTTCCAGCTGAGAAGCAATGTTTTCTGCAACGAGCTGTGCGTCTTTGTCTGGCTGCTTAACTTCAACAATGTTGATGAATACCTTTGCAGGTACTTCTTTATCTTTGTTGATGATTTTTTCGCACTGTGCGCGGAGTTTTTCGATCTCAGCGCCGCCTTTACCGATAACCATGCCCGGTTTAGCGCAGTGGATGTGGATTCTTACTTTGGTTGCGTCACGCTCGATCTCGATGCGTGGTACACCTGCCAGCTGCAGGCTGTTTTTAAGGAATTTACGCAGATTGTAATCCTCTACCAGGATATCGCCAAAAGCGTCGTCCTTAGCAAACCAGCGGGAATCCCAATCTTTGATGACACCGACACGAATGCCGTGTGGATTAACCTTTTGTCCCATAGTTTACCTCCTCCTTTGGCTATTCCTGTTCTTTGAGAACGATGGTGATATTGGATGTTCTCTTGAATACTCTAAATGCTCTGCCCTGTGCTCTTGGTCTAACTCTCTTGAGAATTGGACCCTCGCCAACGTAGCACTCTGCAACATAGAGGTTGTTCACATCCATATTGTGATTGTTTTCTGCGTTAGCGATTGCGGATTTCAGAAGCTTCTCAACCGGCTCGCATGCGGCCTTTGGAGTGTGCTTCAGAATAGCCAAAGCTAATTTGGTCGGCTTGTTTCTGATCAGATCAAGCACGATCTGCACTTTACGTGGTGCAATACGGGCATATTTAAGATAAGCCCTTGCTTCCATTTGTTATCCTCCTCTCGGCCTTTGCTTACTTACCGGTTTTTTTGGCGCCGGCGTGGCCTCTATAGGTTCTTGTAGGAGCAAATTCTCCCAGTTTGTGTCCAACCATATCCTCGGTTACATAAACCGGAACATGTTTGCGACCGTCATGAACTGCAAATGTGTGTCCAACGAAATCAGGGAAGATTGTGGAGGAACGGCTCCAGGTTTTCAGAACTCTCTTTTCACCGGCAGCGTTCATTTCCTTTACCCTTTTGAGCAGTACAGGCTGTACAAAAGGTCCCTTTTTAATACTTCTACCCATTACTGTGTCTCCTTTCAGCCTGCATTACTTGTCGTTGCGGCGTTTGACAATGTACTTGTCGGAGCGGTTGCTCTTCTTTCTGGTCTTATAGCCAAGAGCAGGTTTGCCCCAAGGAGTAACAGGACCTGGACGGCCAACTGGGGATTTACCTTCACCACCACCGTGTGGATGGTCGCATGGGTTCATAACGGAACCGCGAACGGTAGGTCTCCAACCCATGTGGCGTTTACGGCCAGCTTTACCAAGGGATACGTTTTCGTGATCGATGTTACCTACCTGGCCAATGGTTGCCATGCAGTTTACTGGTACGTTTCTCAGCTCGCCGGATGGCAGTCTGATCAGTGCCATGTTGCCTTCTTTCGCCATCAGCTGAGCCATGATACCAGCTGCACGAGCAAGCTGTGCGCCTTTGCCTGGATAAAGCTCAACGTTGTGAATGAAAGTACCAACCGGAATGTTTGCCAGAGGCAGTGCATTACCGGTCTTGATGTCTGCATTTGCACCGGATTCGATTACGTCGCCAACTTTCAGACCGTTTGGAGCGAGGATATATCTCTTCTCGCCGTCTTCGTACTGAACCAGAGCGATGTGAGCGGAGCGGTTTGGATCGTACTCAAGGGTGAGTACAGTTGCAGGCATATCTACTTTATTACGTTTAAAGTCAATGATGCGGTATTTTCTTCTGTTGCCGCCGCCACGGTGGCGAACAGTGATTCTACCGTAGCTGTTACGTCCTGAATTCTTTTTCAGAGGAGCCAGCAGGCTTCTTTCAGGAGCAACCTTGGACAGTACAGAATAGTCAGTTGTTGTCATCTGACGTCTTGCAGCTGTCGTTGGCTTATAAAATTTAATAGCCATGGTTTCGTTTCACTCTCCTCATAATTTTTTGCGGGACTGAGTCAGATCCCATACTGGAAGGACCGAATTGTCCTTCAGGGCATTACATCATGGAGTCAAAGAACTCGATTGTCTTGGAATCCTCGGTCAGAGTTACAACTGCTTTTTTCCAGTCAGCGGTGTAACCTGCGTTCATGCCCTGGCGTCTGTATCTGCCGTTAACGTTCATAGTGTTAACTTTTGCAACTTTTACGCCAAACAGTTCTGCAACTGCTTTTGCAATTTCGATTTTGTTAGCATCTTTTGCAACTTTAAAGGTGTACTTTTTGCTTGCAATGCCCTGCATGCTAGCCTCTGTGATAACAGGCTTCAGGATAATATCGTGTGCTGTTTTCATTATGCGTACACCTCCTCGATTTTTTCAAGTGCGCTCTTAGCAACGATGAATTTATCGCAGTTAAGAATATCATACACATTGATTGTATTAACCAGAGCGGTCTTAACGCCTGGGATGTTAGCAGCACTCTTGATGAGTTTTGCGTCAACTTCCGGCATTACGATAAGAGCTTTCTTATCAGCGCCCAGGTTGGAAAGCATCTCTGCAACAGCTTTGGTCTTGAAGGACTCAACTGCGATGTTGTCAACAACGATCATGTTGTTATCAGCAACTTTAGCGGAGAATGCAGATTTAAGAGCAAGTCTCTTTACTTTCTTTGGCAGCTCGTAGCTGTAATCTCTTGGCTTAGGACCGAGAGCGATACCGCCGTGTGTCCACTGTGGAGCTCTTGTGGAACCCTGTCTTGCGCGGCCTGTACCTTTCTGTTTCCATGGTTTGCGGCCGCCGCCGGAAACCTCAGAACGGGTCAGTGTGGACTGTGTGCCCTGACGCTGGTTTGCAAGGTAGTTAACTACTGCAGCGTGCATAACAGAAGTGTTTGGTTCAATTCCGAAGATGGCATCGGAGAGGGTCATTTCGCCAACGCTCTTGCCGGTCATATCAAATACAGTAACCTGTGGCATCGTGTTTCCTCCTTTCCTTAGGCCATCTTAACGCTGTCAGTGATGTATACCACGCCGTTTTTCGCGCCTGGAACAGCACCTTTGATTGCGATAAGATTGTTTTCAACGTCTACTTTAACGATTTCGAGGTTCTGAACTGTAACTCTTTCAGCACCCATATGACCTGGCAGGCCTTTGCCCTTGAATACACGGGATGGATCGGAGCAAGCGCCGTTGGAACCAGCGTGTCTTGCAACCGGACCGCTACCATGGGTTTCTTTGAGTCTGTGGTTGCCGTAACGTTTAATTGTGCCGGCGTAACCTTTACCCTTGGAAGTACCGCAAACGTCTACTTTGTCGCCGTTTGCAAAGACGTCAGCTTTGATGAGATCGCCAACATTCAGTGCTGCGCAGTCATCGAGTCTGAACTCTCTGAGTACTTTCTTCATAGCAACGTCGCTCTTAGCGAAGTGACCCTGAAGTGGTTTGCTTACGTGTTTGCTTGTGACCTCGCCAAAACCGATCTGCACGGCTTCGTAACCGTCGTTTTCGATTGTCTTTTTCTGAACGACGACACAAGGACCAGCTTCAATTACTGTTACGGGAATGAATTTTCCATTCTCGTCAAAAAGCTGTGTCATACCCAGCTTTTTGCCTACGATGCATTTTTGCATTGTATATTACCTCCTATTGGTTATTGGTTGGCAGGCTTTGCTGTCAACATTACCTTTGCAGACAAGCACATCTTCTTTTCGAAGGTGCCGGAAGATCTGGATTTCCGATCCTCCTAAATTTCAGTGGAAAACTTTGCGATTAAAGTTTTACTTCGATTTCTACGCCTGCAGGAAGCTCAAGACCTTTGAGAGCCTCAACTGTTTTCTGTGTTGGTCTCAGTACGTCAATGAGTCTTTTGTGTGTTCTCATCTCAAACTGTTCGCGGGAATCTTTGTACTTATGAACAGCACGCAGGATGGTAACTACTTCTTTCTCGGTTGGCAGCGGAATAGGACCGGAAACTCTGGCGCCTGTTCTTGTTACTACCTCAACGATTTTTGCTGCAGAAGAGTCTACCAACTGATAATCGAAACCCTTCAGTCTGATTCTGATTTTTTCTTTGACTGCCACATCATCGCCTCCTTAAAGCTTTTTCTTGAGTAGGACGACGTCTTTTGGCAAGGCCTTATTTTTTCCACATCTTCACCGTGGAAAACTCCTTGCCCACACCTTTGATTTCCTCAATCGTGTTGAACACGCTACCGCGTGTTTCCTGACTTTCCAAATAAAAAAGCGGGCAAACCGCATTGCGCAGATTTACCCGGGACTTTAGACGGTCATGGTTCAAAACCATTTCGCCACGATCGGAATTTCTTCCGTGTTATAAAGCCGCCCGGTTTTAAATCGGACATACTCGGCGGAAATTACCTATCTCTGTTCGGATAGCAACCTCCCGCTTCAACGCATATCTTGTGCAGTCACGCTTAATTATAATACAATACTTCCGCACGGTTTGCAAGCGTTTTTTTCATTTTTTTTGCCGAAAAAGATGATTTTCATATTCCGTTCATTTCCAAGAATTTTATCATACTTTTTTGTATAGTTTTCACAACAAACCAATTGAGAGCAGCCCTCGCCGCCCGAAAGCCCAGAAAATATCCTATCATAAGAAAGCAAACATTTCTTTCCTTCTTATTATAGCAGTTCTTTCTTTTATCTGCAAGAAAAATGGTATTCGCAAGACGATAAACTGGAATTTGTTAATGTAACACTTGATTTTTGTAATAATCAACTTGCTGCAAAATATGTTCGATATTGCACTCTCCCGCAAAACGGGTCATATCACAAAAGTTCTCCGATCTATCTATCCAAAATAATTTGTTTTCTTCTTCCCTCAATGATACGCTTGCTTTCAGTTTGCCAGCATAAACATCAAGCTCATTTTCAGATAAATGATATATAAAATTCATAATATGTGTAAGGACAATATTGTCTGACGATATACCTGTTTCTTCAAACAATTCTCGATATGCTGCTTCTTCATCTGTTTCGCCTGGCTCTATCTTTCCTCCAACAAAATTTAGCATATCTTTGTATGGTTCTTTTTTTCGCTTACACATCAATAGTTTTTGCTCATTCTGGTCATAAACAACGATTAAGTTATATCTCCTCATAAATCATTCCTCCTCAAATACTGATTTTGCTTTTTTTCTCTTATCAATAACGAACTGTTCCAAGTTCGTTCTATGATTGTATTTTATAGAAGCTGCTTTATCCTTTTCAATAATGACTTCATTCATATTAAGACCATTCAATGCAGCTATGGCAACGGCATAATGTATCACATCCGCTAGTTCATTGCCTAGTTGAGCCTGCAAATCTTCATTGTCAGAAAATTTTCTGCCTGCTTTTTTATTCAGGACTTCTGCAACTTCGCCAACTTCTTCTACAAGTTTCATGAATAAACTCTGGTCGACGCCACCGTTACTGTAATGGTCAAGTAAATATGCTTCCAGTTCTTCTATCGTCACTTTCATCATGAGCTCCTCCGTCACTGCCGATTTACAGGTCTGTTTGGGTTCATGTTATCACATGACAAAATAAAACACAAGACCAACCTCTTGGGTTGTTCTTGTGTTTTATTTGCATCCGCTTTCTGCGCTTTTCTTTTTTATTTTGTGCTTGCTTCAATGCACTGGGTCATCAATGCGTAATCCTCCTGCGGCAGGATGTACTGTGCAGAATCCGCACTGAAGGTCACATAGCTTTGCTCGATACCAGGTAAATATCCCTGGCTCATGACGTTGATGACCATTTCCTTTTCTCCTGGATATTCCAGCGTCAGGGTCAGCGTTTCCGAATTGCTGCCTGCAAGCACCTGGCTTGTCAAGCGGCTGTCCACCTGCTGTGCGCTGTTGAGCAGCTTCAGCAGATATTCCGACGCCGTATCCCCTTCGTATTCCTTCTGCAAATCGACCTGTCTCTGTGCGCTGCCTGACGACACCATCAGTTTTTCCGGCGCTGCCAGATTTAATTCATCCTCTTGGATCAGCAGCTGTGCATCCTCGATTTGTGTTCCTGCGTCATTCAGCTTTCCTACCTGACGGATTCCCTCCAAGGTGATCTGCGTATCCAAAACCTTCTTGAAGGTGTATCGGTAAATCGGTTCTCCTGCAAGCTCTCTCCGGTAGTTGTCCGCCGTCAGCTCTACAATGCTGCCATCCTGCTTGGTGTAAATCAGCGGTTTCTCCGGCGTGCTGCCTTCGGTCAGCAGCAGGTCGACTGTGATAGCCGTTTCCCCATCGGTATAACGAACCAGCATCGGCCAGACGTTTGTCTGCACCTTTTCACCCTTGTGTGCAAAGACACCTTCGCGCGCGTAGTAATAATACTGTGGACAAAGGTCCTGAAAATTCAGCGTTCTTCCCTCGCCAAACAGATAGTTGTATACTGCGGTTACGTCCTCCTGATAATAAAACGCGCGCAGATCCCTGCCTTCTTCCTGCTCATTCTGAAGCAGCCTTGTCAGGATGTGGTCGGGATATTGTTCTGTATTTGCAATCAGATTGCCGTTTTCATCGCGTTCCATCTTGACGGGAAAATCGATTGCCGGCGTGTTTTTCAATGCGATGCGCAGCAGATCGGTGGTGCGTGCGTGCTCGATGCCGTCAAACAAACGGATCTGCTCGGTGCTTGCGCATACATTTTGAAGCTGTTCGATGAGCATGAGGGCAGTATCATCTGTGGACAGGAAGTACTGCGGCAGCAGCGATTCTCTGTCCCAATCCTGCCAATGCTGTACAAAAACGCCTTCTCCCTCCAACGCTGTCGGGATGCGCGTGGTATCCGCCGGTGTGGTTTCCTCAGATTCGCCGATGGTGATTTCCTGATTTTGATTTGTGTTGTTTTCTTCGGAGCTTCCGATGGTCATTCCACTGCATCCGGTCAATGCCAGTGTCATTGCCATCAGAATCGCTATCAATTTCTGTTTCTTCATTCTATAATATAACTCCTCTTTGGATTGCCAGATATAAATTGCTTTGCCTTATATCATACCATTATTGATACCCATATTACAAGCAGATGTTGCACACTTTCTTTCCGCATCAGCAAATTTCTTAAAAATTGACAGATTTTATCTTTCTCTATCGTTGTCAATCCTGTCAACTCCTGTCAAAAAAGAAGGAAACCTGACAGAATTTTCCGCAGGTTTCCTTCTTTTCTTTAATCAAAATCTACCGTAATATTTCCTAAGCCGCCGTCGACTTTAATTTCCCTGTTTTGTCCGTTGTTTCGTTTCAAATCTCTGGTCAGGGTCTCTCCGTCAATCTTCAGCTCTCCTAAGCCTCTTTGCAGATTCAAATTGTAATCGTCTGCACCGGCATCCTGCACCGTCAGGTGGATATCGCCCATGCCGCCGTCAATTTCCACATTTCCTTGGAATATGCCCTGTATATTTGCGTCGCCCATCGCTTCGTTGATCTCCAACTTTCCATTGACAACGCTGTTCTGCATGGTAATATCCCCCAAAGCGCCGTCAATGGAGAGTTTCTGGGCGGATATATTTTGCAGCGTGAGATTTCCCAGCGCACTTGCTACCTCTATCTCATCGCACACAAGGTTTTTGATATCCACATTTCCCAAAGCGCTTTCAATATCCAATTCCTGTAGTGCCGCATCCTTTGGTACTGTCAGCGTAATCTGTTCGCTGCCCTTTACTTTGGCAATATTTTTTTCTCTCTTATATTCTATTTTCAGTTTTCCACTGTCAAGCTGATAGAAAAACTTTTCTGGGAACGCGACTGCATATTCAATGACCCATCGTTCCCCCTGAACCACACGCAGGTTGCCGATTGTTTCTTCCACTTCAATTTTCATAATCTGTGTGTTGTCCGGCAGGTTGACGGTGCGTATGTTCTGAACCGGATAACTCTCATCGTCATCGTGCCATAATCCAAACTGGAACAGCGAACCTGCCGACTGATGTCCGACGACAAACTCCCCATCTTCATATTCGATGGTTTTGGCGCCCATCATCACCCCTGCCGCGCTGAACACGATTCCTACCAAAAACAATGCGCCAGCCACTTTCAGCATGATTGACCAACTTCTTTTCATTTTGTTCCGCCTCCTTTATCCTCTGTCATAAGCGCGAAAAGCCGAAGCCAGCTTCTTTACCCCTTTGCCGGCTGCACCCAGCAGCACGATGCACAGCAAGGTCAACGCAGCCATCATCAGCGCGGCTCCCGCTACCACCAATGCCGTTGCCGGATAAATAAAGAGCAGCCACGCGCTCAGTACCAAAAATGTGATTGCCAGTACGCCAAACACCAGCATCAGAATCAGTACGGTAAGCAGTATCGTAAGCCACACCGGACTGGTGAGCACGAGCAAAATACCAAACAAGCAGCCTTTTGCGCCGCTGTTATTCTGACGGTAAGTTTCGCTTTGAGAATAATCAGCAATGATGCGCTCCGCCACATCTCTCGGCGTCCCCAGCTCGGCGATAATCTCCTCCATAGTCTTGTCGCTTGCTTCCTGAAGATATTCGATATAGTAGCTCATTGCCGCTTCCTGTTCTTCCCGCGGCAGATGGGCGATTCTTGCTCTTAATTCGCTGATGTATTCCTCTCTGCTCATCCTCTGATTCCTCCGTCCATAATATCATCTATTTTCCCCCGAAAATGCTTCCACTGCTCATAGAACTGAAAAAACTGCTCTCTGCCCTGTGGAGTCACCGAATAATAGCGCCGGTTCCTGCCTTGAAACGGTCGGTCATAAGTAGCCAGATAGCCGTCCTTCTGCAGCCTGCGCAATACAGGGTACAACGTCGATTCGGAAATGTCCATGATCTGCTTGACCTCCTGCGTCAGCTTATATCCATAGGTATCTTCCTTCATCACCACAGCCAGCACACAGGCATCCAACAGCACCGATCCCAACTGAAACGCCATTTCATCCCTCCTCACTTATCTATTCTTACCGCAATATTATATTTCTTATATATAGTATATCTAATATAGTATTGTTTGTCAATAAGCAATACTATATTACTCTCAATAAACAAAAAGGCAGGGGTCCCTCTTTTCCTCAAGAAGCCCTGCCTTTTTATTTTTATGCGATTTGTACTCTGGCGCAGACCAGCTTGCAGCAAATGTCGCCGTTGTTTTGTACGATAAACGTGCCTGCCTCCGAAGCCACCGCCAGCGATTTTTCCGGCATCAGAAGGGATTCCTCCGATGTACACCGGCACTCCCCTTCTGCTGCATAGACTGCCAGGATCTCGCCTGCCTGATTGCAAAGCGTCCTGCTCTGACCAGCCGCCAGCTCCAAGACCTCCAATCTGCCCTTGACGCCGCGCATCATCAAATTAAAATCGGTCGCACGCCCCATGCTGATCGTCTGCCATCCGCCGTCAAAGCTGTCCTGTTCATACTCCCGAAGCACCTTTTCGCCGTGACCTTCGTAATACAAATGAAGCGAACCTCGAAGCGGCATGATGATGCGGTCTACCCCCGGCAGGGAGGTAAACTCCGACTGCTCACACTCCACCGTCGCACTGCTTAAACGAAAGAGAAAGTTCCGCTTTGCATATTCGGCGTCCTCTGGATAGATGTAAAGCTGGGTCGTTTTTCCCCCTGCCCAAACCGATACCGCGTACTCTTCTGGTCTTTTTACAGTCAGTTTCATCTGTCATCCTCCCCGTTGCTTTACCGCATTTAAAATATGTTCAGCCGCTATTTTATTCTGCCAATGGCGCTACTGTCACCCTTGCGTTGACATCTTCGACCCCATTATTGTAAAACAATACCTTGATTTTACCTTCTGTAAATTCATTCAGCGGAATATACTGCGTCTGGCTGTCGCTGGAAAGAAAATATTCCTTCTCCTGCTGCAAATCATTTTGCGTTTCCTGCAAAATTTTCACCCGCATACTTTCCCCTTTTGCAAAGCTCAGGTCTACTGCAAGCTGTTGGTTCTGGGCATCCTCCACCGTTAGCCTTGCGCTGGTGTGGTAATTTTCGCTTGCTTTGTTATACCGGAAAGTCCAGACATTGTCCCCTGTGTTTTCGACATTCATCATCACCCAGCCGCTGTTCCAGTCCGAATCTTCATCCAGATGAAGCTCTCCAACCGCGCCAAGAATAACGCCGACCAAACTGACAACCAGTACCACGATGCTTGCAATCACTGCCGCCAGAAACTTTTTGTTCCGTTTGGACATTTTGCCGTTTTCCGCCGGCAGATCTTCCAGATAGCCGCTGCCAGGTTCACAGACGGGATACTGCTTGCCGCAGTGCTCGCAGTAGTTTGCGTCTTTGTCCACGATCCAACCGCAGAAGCGGCATGGTTTCCTGTCATCCCGCCGCGCAATTAGATAGATCAATCCTCCCATAAGCGGCGAGGAAATCAGGATGATCAGCACCCATAGCCAACCTCGGTCACCGTGTTCCTTTGCATCCTTGTATACCCACATACAGATTCCAACTGTCAGCGCCACCGCCGACAACAGAAATAAAATCAAAAAGACGATGATTCGCAGCATATCGTTTCCCTCTTTCTTCCGTCTTTGTTTGCTCAAAAGAAAAGTTTTTTGTCAAACTTTTGTACACAAAAGTTTGCAGATTCCAAAGGCAGAGCCTTTGGTTGGGTTTGGGACAACGTCCCAATAATAAAATAATAAAATAAAAAGGATAGTAGCAGAAGTTTGGCAAAGCCAAACTCAGTCGGTGCTGCCGTACCGCAGGCAGCCGTTTAACACAACCTTCCAACTAGAAAACAAAAATAAAGTTTTCGCCCACCTTTTACAAAAGGCGGCGGATTCCAAAGGCAGAGCCTTTGGTTGGGTTTGGGACAACGTCCCAACAATACAATAATAAATAAAAAAGATAGTGCACCTTGTAAAATCGGCTCTGTGGTGCGGTAGCACCCTGCCTGCATCCGCAGGCAGCCGTTTCGCGCTGCTCATATCAGCGCACAGCCAAATTTTATAATAAGAAACAATGAACTTCTTCTGGCTTACGCCAGCGCACTGCCGTGCGACAGCATCGAAACGGCTTAGTGCCTCGCACGATTTTATTTTTATTGTTTTTATTTGAGGTGTTTCACTTCGTGAAACGGTACTGCCGTACCACAGCACCGAAACGGCTTAGTGCCTCGCACGATTTTATTTTTATTGTTTTTATTTGAGGTGTTTCACTTCGTGAAACGGTACTGCCGTACCACAGCACCGAAACGGCTTAGTGCCTCGCACGATTTTATTTTTTTATATTGTATTTAGAGAATTTCGCACTCTGCGGAGTGCGAGCAAGAGCTCTGCTCCTGCACCTCGCAACTTTTGAAAAAGTTGACAAAACT
>CAMNVW010000007.1 GCA_946563605.1 uncultured Clostridia bacterium
TCGTGAAGCTGGCGGTAAAACAATCCCTCAGTCAGCTTCGCTGACAGCTCCCTTTACACAAGGGAGCCTTGGGCGCTGCCGCGCCAGTGCATAACATAAAAAACCCCTTCTTACGTTCGAGTAAGAAGGGGTAAGAACAGAGATTATTCTTTAGTTAAGGTTTGAGCGGTGGCAATGATAGCGTCCACGCTGTCGGAGATGCCGTCGATCGGGGACAGCGACGCAAAAAAGCGGTTGCCGCCTAAAGGACGCAGGAAAATTTCCGGCTCTTTGCCGTTAGCCCAGTTCGCTTTGCCGTTTGCAATCAGCCATTTGCCGATGACGCCGCTGCGAAGCTCCTGACTGCGCGTCCAAAAACCGTCGGTATTGATGGCAAGCTCCGCCGGTTTTTCCCAGCCTTCCAGCTCCAAAACGACCGACGGCCATTCGACGTCGAGGTATTCGTCTTTAAAATAGTTGGTCAGCAGAACGCCGTAGCCTCCGCCGTTCGGAAGAAATTTTCCGTTGTTCCATGCTTTTGCTAATGTGATGTGTGACATAAATGTTCGACTCCATTCAAAAACTTTCATACAAAAATTGATATGATAAACGCAGATATTATGACCGAAACCGAAGCGGTTTAACAATCGCGACTCAACAGTCGCGACTAGCAGTCGTAATACATCTTCACAAAGTTGAAAAAGACCTCTCCGATAAAGGACAGCGGGTTGCTCTTATGGGTGACCATATAAAGGTTTCTGTCCATCACGATATTGTTGAGGTCGAAGCTCAGCAGCAAGCCGAAGCTCTCATAATCCTCGACCGCTGCTTTGGAGATGATAGAAACGCCCATCCCCTGGCTGACAGAATGTTTGATGCTGTCAGGGTCGTTAAACTGTGCGGCAATCTTGAGTTCGGCGATGTTGATGCCGGCTTTGTTCAGAAAGTGCTCCATCTCTTTGCGTGTTCCCGAGCCTTCCTCACGGATGATGATAGGCTCCTGCCGCAAAAAATCCGCCTTCATGCCGGTGGATTGCAGCTGGCGGAAACGCTCGGTGTTTGGGGTAATAATCACAAGGCGGTCCTGTGTAAAACTTTCCAGAACACAGTCGGGAGAATAGCTGTCGGTGCCGCAGAAACCAATGTCCGCAAGCCCTTTTGAGATGCTGTCGACAACCAGTTCGCTGTCCTGCCGCTGGATGTTGAAGGTGATGTTGGGATATTCTTCCCGAAAAGCGGAGATGATCTTGGGCAGGATATACTGCGAAGGAACGGTAGAGGCGCAGATGGTCAGCCTGCCTTTGAGCTCCTTGTTATAATTTTTGACCGCACAGCAGGCTTCCTCGCGCAGATTCATCATTTTTACGGCGTACTGGTAAAGGATGCTGCCTGGTTTGGTTGGATAAACATATTTGGTGCCGCGTTCGATCAGCTTTGTATCAAGCTCTTTTTCAAGCGAGTTGATATGTGCGCTGATGGTCGGCTGTGTGAGATAGATGCGCTGCGCAGCTTTAGAGAAGCTTTTCAGTTTGACAACGTAAACAAATGCTTCCAGCTGTTTAAAGTCCATAATGAAACCTCGTTTCCCCTGATGGTGATACAATACAATAGATTAAATCGATGAGAATATCTTAATTATAACATATTTCGATAATGAATGAAACACAAACCCGTCGGAATGCTATTGTTTTCTGTTATAAATAGAGGTAAAATGTATACAGATTATTGATGAGACAGGAGTAATCCAAAGATAAATAAAAGCATGATTACCCAGAAACATTGTCGATTGGCGGCAAAGAACGGAGGAAGATTGTGGCAACAACAAAACGTCTTACCGAAATGACCAAAGGCGCCGGCTGAGGCGCAAAGATAGGCCCTGATGCCTTGGCGCAGGTTCTGCGTCAGTTACCTAAATTTACCGATGAAAAGCTCATTGTCGGCTTTGATACAAGCGACGATGCGTTGGTCTACAAGGTGCGCGATGATTTAGCAGTCGTACAAACGGTCGATTTCTTTCCGCCGATTGTAGATGACCCATATACATTTGGACAGATCGCGGCGGCAAACTCTTTGAGTGATATCTATGCGATGGGCGGTGATCCGACCCTTTCGATGAATCTGATCTGTTTCCCGACCTGCCTGCCGATGGATGTGATGGCAAAAATCATGCAGGGCGGTGCAAGCAAGGTCAAAGAAGCCGGTGCGATTATTGCAGGCGGTCACACCATTGAGGACTCGGAACCAAAGTATGGTCTGTGCGTCACCGGATTTATGCACCCCGACCAGGTAATGGTCAACAGCAACTGCAAGGAGGGAGACCTGCTTGTGCTGACAAAACCGATTGGAATCGGTGTGCTGACGACTGCCAACAAAGCGCAGCTGCTGGACGAAAAGACCTATGACCAGATGGTGGAAGCAATGGCAACGCTGAACAAATACGGCAAGGATGTCATGATGGAGGTTGGCGCAAATGCCTGCACCGACGTCACAGGATTTGGACTTGTCGGTCATGCGTCCGAAATGGCAAAGGGAAGCGGCCTCACCATCGAGCTGTTCAGCAAAGAGGTGCCGGTCATTGAAGCTGCCATCGACTTTGCGAAGATGGGCATTATCCCGTCCGGCGCATACAGCAACATGGCGTTTGTGAAGGATGACGTCCGTTTTGCGCAGGATGTTCCGCAGTATATGCAGGATCTGCTGGTTGACCCGATCACCTCGGGAGGACTGCTGATTTCTCTGCCGGAGGAAAAAGCGCATGAACTGGTGCAAAAGCTGGAAGGCGTCACGATCTGCAACAAGATTGTCGGTCGCGTAACCGCAAAACAGGACAAAGCCATTATCGTGCTGTAAGGGATTCGGTAAAAAACGCAGTATTTTGATGTACGCAAGACAGGTATGGGAGTTCACATACCTGTCTTATTGAATATGGGGAGAATGTGTTTCGAAAGGGAGGGAAAAAGGATGTCAAAAACATATTGCGGAAAGCTTTGTGAAGAATGTGCTTACAAAAATAAGCTTGGCTGCATGGGATGCAAGGCTGGACCTGGCAGTCTGTGCAGCGGAGGATGTGAATTGGCAGAATGTTGCTTTGAAAAGGGACATGAAAGCTGCGACAGCTGTACCTTGCAGGAAAGATGCAGTCTGCTGAGAACCCGAGAAAGTGCGCCGGAGAGAAGATACCAAAAGCAAACAGCACAAGAAAGCAGGCAGGAAAGGCTGATGCAAAAATCCGCGTTTTTGGGTAAGTGGCTTTGGATTTTATTTTGGCTTATTGTGCCAAGCACGCTGGCTGGGTTGATAGGGCTTATTCCGGCTTTGTTTTTGCCAGGCAAGATTTTGGAAATCCTTGTTTTGACCGCTTATGCGCTGATTTTGCAAAAAGCAGCGGCAGCAGAAGAAAATTACCATGCGGCTGGGGTTTGTATGTTGGTGTCGGTGGCACTGGAATTTGTGAGCCTGTGTTTGTTCGGCGAAAGGATGGAAGAAGGCTGGGGACTGCTTTTGATGCTGCCGACTGCAATTCTGTTGCTGGTTGGAGAATATTACGAGTACATGGGACACGCAGATGTTCTGATGGATGTGGATTCCCAGCTGTCGGAAAAATGGAGCAAGCTCTGGAAATGGTACATTGGGGCATTTGCAGCAACATTGGGAAGTATTGTGCTGGCGCTGTTCATCCCGATGTTGGCTCTTTTCCTCATCCTGGCATCGGAAATTGCCATTTTAGTTGTGAGCATTTTAAAATTGGTTTATCTGTACCGGACAGCAAAACGATTTCGGGAATTTTCTCTGTAAAAAAACAACAGGACTGGCTACGCGCAGTCCTGTTGTTTTTTATTTTGATGAGAACTAGTTGCCCTTTTTCGCAATCAGATTTTCTTCAGCACAGTATGGGAACTGTTCGTCCAGCGGGAAAATCGGTCTTGGAACCTTGGTGTAAGGCAGTGTTTTCAAATCCTCGTTGGTGCTGCCTTTGGACAGCGCCATGATGCTTCTTTTTGCGATGGCAGACTGCTGTTCGGTCAGATAACCCAGCTTGCAGACAACGATGTCGGCGTCCTTGGCTTCACGTCCTAAATCGGAGAAAATATCTGGCGTCATATAGCCGACGTGAGCTTGAGCCAAAACAATATCGACGCCGCAGGAATGGAACAGCGCAAGGTCGCACGGGATGGAGGATCTCTTCCAATTTTCGATGTAAGCCTTTACGGTGCCGGTCGCGGTGATCGGCTGGGTGGTTACGGTGTCAAATTTTGCGCCGAAGGTCAGGGTGATCTCCTGACCGACCTTGCCCTTGCAGGCTTTGGTTGCTTCCGGGTCGTAGATACCGCCGTACAGGACAGGGGTCTTTAAGCTGTCGGTGCGTTTGTCCTCCATGAGGAGTTTCAAAAATCCGGTGCAGTCGGAGGAGGAACCTGCGGTCGGGTTGTCGCCGGAGTCGGACAGGTAAATCGGCAGAGGGTCACCGTTCGCGACTGCCTTGAATGCGACATCGATGGCTTCTTGCTCGTGGTAGGTTTCGGTCTGGAAGCAAAATTCATCTTTTTTGCTCCACATCAGCTGTGCAAGACGAACAGCTTCGCGGTCGGCTTTTTCCTGGCTGTCCGCGACCACATAGACCGCGCAGGAACTGTCCTCATTATCCGCCCAAGGGAAGCCCATCAGGTAGGAGGCTGCCACGATGCCGTCCTCTTTTTCGGTGCGGCGACATTCTTCGGTCAGCCCTTTCATCGGTTCGACGGTGGTGGAGGACTGTTCGCCTGCAATCAGGATCGGCACCTTTACCCATGCGGAATAGGGGTGAAATCCGTTTTCCAACGCGGCAATCGTCATGCGTGCGGCATGGACGCCGGTTTCGTAGCGGTCGGTATGCGGAGCACATTTGTAACCGACAAAACCATCGCAGTTGTTGTGCATCCGTTCAGTCATAGTGGTGTGCATATCCAGGGAGGAGAACAGCGGGATATTTGGGAACAGCTCGCGCAGCTCTTCCAGCAGGTAACCCTCTGCTTCGCCGAAGCCTTTGATGCGCATGGAGCCGTGCAGTGCGAGGGTAATGGCATCGAGCGGCTTTTCAGCGTTTGCTTTTTTTGCCATTTCGATGATTTCGTTTTTGATATCCATGTAGAAGTTGTAATCCACTTCGCCGTTTGGAACGCCGCCGACGAAAACGGTAGGAATGACCTCGTATCCTTGAGCAAGCAGCGGCTTGATGATGCCGGTGACGGGGTCGTTTTCTTTGAATTTGTTGAAAATTTCCGCGCCGCGTGTAACATGGAAATCGTTTTTACCGGCGATGATGGGGTTAAAGGAATTGGATTCGTGCTGTAAGCTGGCGACTAATACTCGTTTCATAACTGATACCCTCCAAAGAAAAAGCTTGGTGTGTTGGGAGAAGTTGAAAAAATCGAATCTCAAATGAAATTGCTGTCATTTGAGATTCGATACAAGACGTTTGGACAAATGCTAAAGTGAAAGAAAAGGGATTATACATTAAAGCGGAAGAGAACGATGTCTCCGTCCTGCATCACATATTCTTTGCCTTCGGAGCGGACGAGTCCTTTTTCTTTTGCGGCGGTCATCGAACCGTTGGCAATCAGATCCTCGAAGGAGATTACTTCGGCGCGGATAAAGCCGCGTTCAAAGTCGCTGTGGATCTTTCCGGCTGCCTGCGGTGCTTTGGTGCCGCGGGTGATGGTCCATGCTCTTACCTCCGGTTTGCCGGCGGTGAGGTAGGAGATGAGACCCAGCAGGTGATAACCGGCTTTGATCAAACGGTCAAGACCGGATTCTTTCAGACCGATTTCTTCGAGGAACATCAGCTTGTCTTCCTGCGACATATCGGAAATTTCTTCTTCCAGTCTTGCGCAGATCGGAACGACTTCGGAGTTTTCTTCCTTCGCAACTTCGAGCACCTCTTTGTAGAATGGGTTGGAGTCGAGCTTGCCGTTGAAATCGTTTTCGCTCATGTTTGCAACGTAAATAATCGGTTTATTGGAGAGCAGCGGAATGTCGGACATGATGACCTTTTCGTCATCGGTAAATTCCATGCTGCGCGCAGATTTGCCCTGCTCGAGGTGCGCTTTGACGCGGTTTAACAGATCGACCTCAACAAGATATTTTTTGTCGCCCTTTGCGGCTTTGACAGCTTTATCAATGCGGCGATCGAGGATATCCATATCGGAGAAGATCAGTTCGAGGTTGATGACTTCGATGTCTCTCTTTGGACCGATGCTGCCTTCAACGTGAACGATCTCGCCGTCCTCAAAGCAGCGTACAACGTGTACGATGGCGTCGACCTCGCGGATGTTGGACAGGAATTTATTTCCCAGACCCTCGCCTTTGGAAGCGCCCTTTACCAGACCTGCGATATCGACAAATTCGATGACGGCAGGGGTGATTTTATCAGGGTCGTACATCTGTGCGAGCTTGTCCAGACGATAGTCTGGTACAGCAACGGTTCCGATATTTGGCTCAATGGTGCAGAACGGATAGTTTGCCGACTGTGCGCCGGCATTGGTGATGGCATTAAACAGGGTGCTCTTGCCGACGTTCGGCAAACCCACGATTCCTAATTTCATGTTGCTTCGTTCCTTTCTATGCTGAAAAAGATTTCGTTCATTTTTTGTACATTTATCATTATTATAACGTTATGATTTCCTTTAGGCAAGAGCATATCGGGGAGAATATCGCCAAAAGAGCCATTTTTAACGGTACAAACATACTGCTGTGGAAAATATCCGGCGATATTTCATGGGTTTTCCGAAATCTGTTTAAAATTTTTTCATCAATTTTTGGAAGGTTTTTGTATAATAAATACGTAAGGTTCTTTTTACGATGTTTTACGAAATTTGGATATGAGCAGAATGCAATAAAAAGAATGAATCTTCTAAAAAGCTATGCTATAATAAAGTAAAAGGGAACGGTTTTCGTGCTGGGCGCAGGGTGCGCTCAAACAGGGGAACCGATGAGGAAAGGAGCAAATTATGTCTATGGGAAAAATCCTGGTTGCGGACGATGACCAGAATATTGCGGAATTATTGAGATTGTATCTGGAGAAAGAAGGGTACAGTGTTGTGCTTGCATCCGATGGTGAGCAGGCGATAGAGCGTTTTAACAGTGAAAATCCTGATATTGTGCTGTTGGATATCATGATGCCGAAGCTGGATGGCTGGCAGGTATGCAGGGACATCCGCAAAAAGTCCAACTGCCCAATCATTATGATCACCGCCAAGGGTGAAACCTTCGACAAGGTGCTGGGGTTAGAGCTGGGCGCCGACGACTATGTGGTAAAGCCGTTTGAAGCCAAAGAAGTGATTGCGCGCATCAAGGCGGTGATGAGAAGAACCGGAAGGGCTTCTGCTGGCAGCGACACCAAAGAGGTTTCTTACGACAAGCTGGTTGTCAATATGACCAAATATGAGCTGAAGGTGGACGGCAAAGTGATCGACACACCGCCGAAAGAATTGGAACTGCTGTACCATCTGGCAAGCAATCCGAACAGGGTCTACACAAGAGATCAACTGCTCAACGAGGTATGGGGCTTTGAATATTACGGAGATTCCAGAACGGTGGACGTTCATGTAAAACGTTTGCGCGAAAAACTGGAAGGGGTATCCGACAAGTGGAGCCTGAAAACGGTCTGGGGCGTCGGATATAAGTTTGAAGTAAAGGAATAAAAGTCTGCAAGTCCGCTGTGCATTTGTTACGGCGGCTTTTGTTTTGATTGGATGAGGAGGGAAAAGGATGCAGCGAAGTCTGTTTCGAAAATATTTTTCGGTTTGCTGTTCCATCGTGCTGACAAGCATCGTGATTTTGGGAATCTTATTTATGGTGTTTGCAGCGCAGTATTTTAAAGAGGATAAGCTGGGAGCGCTCAAACAAAACGCGGAATATGCCGCAGAGCTGACCCAGGAACACATCGTTTCGGTCAACGGCATTTATCAGGTGGTCGATTACAAATCTTCCCTGACAAATGCCTGGGTTCCGATGGCAAAAGCAATCAATGCGGACATTTATCTGGCAAATCTGTCCGGCGATGTGCTGCTGTGTACGCACCGCTCGATGTGCA
Organism: uncultured Clostridia bacterium; assembly: GCA_946563605.1. Taxonomy (GTDB): domain Bacteria; phylum Bacillota; class Clostridia; order Oscillospirales; family Ruminococcaceae; genus Negativibacillus. The sequence goes on from CAMNVW010000007.1 coordinate 8,051, forward strand.
GCCACAAAAGCCACGGCATCAGTCAGGATATCATCAACAAGGCTTTGGAGGAAGGCACCTATACAGAGGTCGGGAAGATGGGGGAGATTTACAAAAGCTCCTACTACACAGTCGGCGTGCCGCTGCAGCTTTCCGACGGACGTTTTGCCGGCATCGTATTTGCCTCCGCGACCGCGCAGGGGCTGACCGATTTTATGAGCGAAATCCTCAAGATGTTTTTGCTGAGCGCGTTTGTCATGATGATCGTGACCTTTGCGCTGGTATATGTGGTGACAGGGAATCTGGTACGACCATTACAGGAGATGGTCAAAGCGACCGAATCCTTTGCGAAGGGCGATTTTACTGCCCGTGTGCCGGTCAATGAGCGCGACGAAATCGGCAAGCTTTCGATGGCGTTCAATAACATGGCAACCAGTCTTGCACAGCAGGAAACGGTGCGCCGCTCGTTTATCGCGAATGTATCCCATGAGCTAAAAACGCCGATGACAAGCATCGCGGGCTTTATTGACGGCATTTTGGATGGGACGATTCCGCCGGAGCGCGAACAGCATTATCTGACGATTGTCTCGGATGAGGTCAAGCGCTTGTCGCGTCTGGTGCGCTCGATGTTGAACATCGCAAAAATCGAAGCCGGTGAAATGACACTAAAGCCGACCGTATTCGATATCAACGAGGTCGTTTTATCCAGCATCTTTACCTTTGAGCAGACCATCGAAGGCAAGCAGCTTGAAATAAAGGGCTTGGATGCGGGCAAGATAATGGTTGAGGCGGACGAAGATCTGATCCATCAGGTGGTGTACAACCTTCTTGAAAATGCGGTGAAATTCGCAAATGAAGGCGGCTATGTGCAGGTGAGTTACACCGTCGATCCAAAGAGAACCTATATCAGCATTAAAAATTCGGGAACGGGGATTCCGAAGGATGAAATTTCCAAGGTGTTTGACCGATTCTACAAGACCGACCGCTCGCGAAGTGTTGATAAGACCGGTGTTGGTTTAGGTCTGTACATCGTACGTTCGATTGTCAATCTTCATCAGAGCGAGGTCATTGTCCGCAGCGTGGAAAACGAATACTGTGAATTCAGCTTCTCCGTAGCGACTGCGCCAAAAGGATTGACAAAACAGGGCAAGGCGATCTCTGCAAGGGAAATGTAAAAATACCAAAAGAGTGTAAACAAAAAAGGGAAAAAAGTTCATTGTTTTGGTAGAAAAAAGTATGAAACAGTTTAAGCCTAGTTTCATTTATTTTTACAAATTGCCGATATAATAGAGAATGAACTGAAACAATAGACATCAGAGATGCAATCTGGTGTGTGAATAGTTCGAACACAGGGAGGGTTTCAATATGAATGAGAACAAAATGAATGAAAACAGTGCTGCGGGTGAAAGCACAAACAATACACAGCAGGGTACAAATTCGTCGCAGCCGCAGGAAAATCAAAACAGCAACGGCTGGGTGTTTTCCAATAAAAATGTTTCCGATGCGCACACCGGTGAGCAAAAGGAAAACGGAAAAGAGAATGTGTTTTTCCACAAGGAGCAGTCGGAGAACCAGAACGGAGGTCATTCCTCCGAGCAGCCGAATGAGGAGGGATGGTATCATTCCGGTTCAAGAAAATTTGACAACGACGGTTCCGGCTACAACAGCAAATACAGTTACAGCAGCGCGCCAAACAACAATGCTTCCTACGATAATCATGCCAATGAATTTCAGCAGGGAACAAAGGACAGCGAAAGCTACAAGTGGAACTACGAGGACTACAAGCAGGAAGCACCAAAACACAAACAGGAAAAAAATAAGAAAAGCAGAAACAAAGGTTTGCGCGTATTCACCATTATTCTGTGCGCCATCCTGTGCGCAGGGGTTGTCAGCTTAGCAGGTTACGGCGTTTATTCGCTGGTAACAGAAAACACACAGTCTGCAAATACACAGACCGAAGAGGATACACAGGCAGAGGCAAAAGCAGACGCACAGCTGACTTTGAACGATAAGCCGCAGGTCGGCAGCCAGTCGGTCAGTCTGGCAGAAGGTGAGCTGACCATCACTCAGCGTGCGCAGAAGGTTCAGCCATCCGCAGTAGGAATCGTCGCATACACACAGAGCGCACAGAGCATCTTTGGCGGTTCGCAGAGCCAGGGCTCGGGCATTATCGTCAACAAGGACGGCTACATCGTCACCAACGCACACGTTATCAGTGGTGCAACCAGCGTGAAGGTCGTACTGCACGACAACAGAGAGTACAACGCGACTATCGTCGGCTCGGATGAAAAGACCGACCTTGCCGTTTTGAAAATTGAAGCGGACGATTTGACGCCTGCTGAATTCGGTAACTCCGACCAGCTGGAAATCGGCGAGCAGGTCATCACAGTCGGCAACCCGGGCGGTTTGGAACTGGCAGGCAGCATTACCGTAGGCTATATTTCCGCATTGAACCGTCCAATCACAACAACCGGCGGCAGCACCGTTGACTGCATCCAGACCGATGCGGCAATCAACCCGGGCAACTCCGGCGGCGCGTTGGTCAACACCTACGGTCAGGTCATCGGCATCAACTCCCAGAAGATTGCTGCGACAGAATATGAGGGCATCGGTTTTGCAATCTCCATCAACGAGGCACAGCCAATTATCAACGACCTGATTCAATACGGTTATGTAAGAGGCAGAGTTGTTATGGGTATCACCATGCAGCTGATCGACCAGACCACCGCACAGATGACCGGCTATAAACCAGGCGCCGGCGTTGTATCGGTTGAAGCCAATTCTCCGGCTGAAAAAGCAGGACTTGTTCCTGGCGACGTCATCACAGAGGTTGATGGTGAAAGCATTGTTGACCAGAAAACGTTGAGCAATATTTTGGAACAGCACAAACCAGGCGATGTCATCACACTGACGGTATACAGAAAGAGCGTCCAAAGCTACGGTGACAACAAAGAACTGAAGCTGAAGCTGGAGCTGGCAGAAGCAGGTGCGCCAACTGCTGTACAGGCAAATCAGCAGGCAGCAGACAGCCAAAAGCGTGGAGGAAACTAAACAGTATCCTGCAAGCGGTATTGTAAGATGAGAAAAGGGCATCCAAAGGAGAAGTTTGGATGCCCTTTTTGTATCTGTTTTTTTGCAGGACAACGGTTCTTAAAAGATGATTCGACAGCGTGCTGTCAAAAATGAGTCCCCAAAAGCCAGAAAATCTGTGCAATCTTAGGAAAAGCACCAGAGGAAATGCGGTAATGATTGATTTTTGGCAGTTTGTAGGATATAGTTTAAAAGGAATCAGAGAATTTGTACAGCGAATAGTGTGTAATGAATGAGGACGATTATGACATCAAAAGGGGTGTATGCTTTATGAGAAAAACCAAGATTATTTGTACACTGGGACCGGCAAGCGAGTCCGAAGAGGTTTTGCGGGAGATGATCCAAGCAGGAATGAATGTTGCCCGTTTTAATTTTTCACACGCAACCCATGAGGAACACCAGAAAAAGCTGGAATTGATAAAGCGACTGCGCAAGGAAATGGATGTGCCGCTTGCAACGCTGCTGGACACAAAGGGTCCGGAGATCCGCTTGGGCAAATTGCAGGGCGGTGCGGCATTTTTGGAGGATGGAGAAGCGTTCACGCTGACCACCGAGGAAATTTTGGGCGATAAAACAAAAGCCTCCGTTAGCTTTCAAGACCTTCCCAAGGACGTCAGGGCAGACGATGTGATTTTGATTGACGACGGACTGATTGAATTGCGGGTTGAAAAAGTAACCGGTAAGGACATCCTGTGCACCGTTGTCAACGGCGGCAAAATCTCGGACAGGAAGGGTATCAATGTGCCGAATGTCGATTTGTCCATGCCGTATCTGAGCGAGCAGGACCGCAGCGACATTGAATTTGGTATTAAGATGGGATTTGATTTTATCGCAGCATCCTTCACACGCTGCGCGCAGGACATTTTGCAGGTGCGGGAGATTCTGGAGAAGAATGGCTGCGATACCATCAAAATCATCGCCAAAATTGAAAATGCGCAGGGCGTCAACAACATTGATGAAATCCTCAGGGTTTCGGATGGTATAATGATTGCACGCGGCGATATGGGCGTAGAGATTCCGCTGGAAGAAGTGCCGGTTATTCAGAAGATGATTATTAAAAAGGTGTATAACAGCGGCAAATATGTCATCACAGCAACGCAGATGCTGGACAGCATGATGAACCATCCGCGTCCGACCAGAGCAGAAGCGACCGATGTTGCCAATGCAATCTATGACGGCACAAGCGTGATTATGCTGTCGGGAGAAACAGCAGCAGGAAAATATCCGGTCGAGTCGGTTCGGACGATGGCGAAAATTGCCGAGCGCGCCGAAATGGATATTAACTACCGCCGCCGTTTTCGCGAGAATGACAGCGACAACACGCGCGACGTTACCAACGCAATTTCCCATGCGACCTGTTCTGCGGCGTATGATTTGGAAGCAAGCGCGATCATCACAGTTACACAGTCCGGTCAGACGGCAAGGATGATCAGCAAATACCGCCCGCAGATGCCGATTATCGGCTGCACGACCCAGACGGCGACCTACCGCCATTTATGTATGTCGTGGGGCGTGATGCCGGTTTTATGTGAGGAACAAAAGACAGAGGATGATTTATTCCATCACGCGATGTCCCGTGCAAAAGAGTGCGGCTTTGTCAAGGACGGCGATTTGGTGGTGATTACGGCAGGGGTTCCGTTGGGAATCCCAGGAACCACTAATCTACTGAAGGTGCAGACGGTCGGCGATGTGATTTTGCATGGAACAGGAATCGGAAATGGAAGCGTTAAGGCAAGCGTCTGCGTTGCAAAGAGCGAGCGTGAAGCGTTGGAAAAATTTCGGGCAGGCGATATTTTGGTAATCGACAACACCACAAATGCGCTGCTGGATGTGATGAAAAAAGCTTCGGGCATGATTATCGAACAGCCTGGGCAGGATTCCCATGCGGCGATCGTCGGCTTGACGCTGAATATTCCAGTCATTGTAGGTGCACAGGACTGCACCCAGGTGATTCGCAACGGAACCTCCGTCTTGTTGGACGCAGGCAAAGGCATTGTATGCAACCTGAACGGTCAAGGGATGTAATCCTCTCAGGGATAATTAAAGATTACTGCTGAGCACCTCAAAAGGGTGCGGCAGCGGATGACAGCTTTACGAATTTAAGGAAAGAAATCGTTTTGGTGAGGCGGAGTTTTTGGCTTTGCTGAAACGGCGAACGGAAAGGAGCCTGTTATGGCAAAAAGATTGAAAAAAATGACGGCATTTTTTCTGGCGGCAATGATGGTGCTGTCCGTATCGGGCTGCAAAAAAGAGGAAGAACCTGCGCAGGAGGAACAAACCCAAGAAGAGGAAAGCCTGGAGCAGGAAGAAAAACCAATTGACCAGCCGGAACCGGAGGAAGAAGAAAAGTCTGATTTTGAGGCTCCGACCTTTCATGAGCAGCTGAAAGAAGCGAAAGCAAAGAATGATGATATTATCGGATGGCTGAAAATTGACGATTTGAAGGTAGACGGCGCGGTCGTTCAAGCGGAGGACAACAAACGCTATGAGCGTCAGGACGAATGGAAGCAGTACAGCTGGACGGGAAGCTACTTTGCCGATTATGAGTGCAATTTCAACAGCCGCGAGGAGATGTCCAAAAATACGGTGATTTATGGACACAACGTTCACTTTGACGACAACAAGGACGGCGAGCGTTTTAGCCAGCTGTTCCACTTTGCAGACATGGAGTTCGCGAAAAACCATCCATACATCTATTTTTCCATCTATGACGAGGACGAGAAGGAATCGGGCGTTGAGCAGGATAAAAGACCGGACAACGAAATGGTTTGGCAGATCTTTTCGGTGTTTTATACCACGACCGATTTTAACTACATTCAAATCAACAAGGATTACAATGATCCTGCGTCCGGGGAGATCAGCAATGCACAGCTGATGAACATTATCACCGAGGCTCAGCAGCGTTCGGAGTATATTTATGATGTGGGTGTGACTGGTGAGGACAAGATTTTGACCTTATCGACCTGTTCTTACAAGTACGGCAAAAGGAACGACGTCCGCTTTGTGGTGATGGCAAAATTGTTAGATCAGGATGCACCGCTGAAATCGACGGTTTCCCTGACGGAAAACAGCGGCAAAAAGACGGTAGAATAAAATGAAAAAGGAGAGAGCAACGCTCTCTCCTTTTTTGTGCTGAAACTTATTTGATTCTTGCTCTTAACTCAGCAACGATTGGCGCCCAGTCCACTCCGTGAACAGCTGCGGCTTCTTCGATAGTTTCGCCTCTGGAAGCCGGACAGCCAACACAGTGCATCCCCATGCCAAAGAAGATGTCAGCAACGGAACTGTCATAATCCAAAATATCACCAATGATGGAATCTTTTGTTACGGTAAATGCCATAATGATTACCCTCCTTTCTTAACGATAGTATTGTCGTGCGTGATTGCTTTCATACGAAATTTATTATAATACAAACGAAGAGGCAAATCAAGAATTTTGTCGAGGGACGCATTTACGGGGAAGCGCTGGAGTTACAGGAAAAGCCGCATCGGTTTTGCAACCGGTGCGGCTGTGTGTTTATGATTATTCCTGGATAGGTTCCTGCGGCTGCGGAAGGATTTCTGCACGCAGTTTTGCGATGCGGCGTTCGTCGGTTTGCAGCACCTTGAACTCAATATTTCCGATGCGGACGGTAGGATGCTCGTCTTTTGCCGGAATACGGTCCAGTCTGTCGGTGATGAAGCCGCTGATGGTGTCGTAATCCTCGTCAGGATCGACTTCGGTGCCAAGCAGTTCCTCTACGTCAGGCAGGGACATGGAACCGTCAAGGGTGAAGATATTATCGGAAAGCTTCTGATATTCTTCCTCTTCGTGGTCATATTCATCCTGCATATTGCCGACGATGGATTCGAGCAGGTCTTCCATGGTAACAATGCCGGAGGTACCGCCGTATTCGTCAACGACGATCGCAATCTGCATCTTCTTTTCTTTAAAGGTTTTGAACAGATCGGCGCAGCGGTTGGATTCAGGAACAAAAAGCGCTTTGCGAATGAATGGGGTAATCGGCTGAGCGGACATCTGTTCGGCAGTTTCGGTGATACATTGCAGCATATCCTTTGCATACACGATGCCGACGATGTTATCGATGTCTTCCTCATAAACGGGGATACGGGAATATCCTTCTTCAATCGCCAGATGGATCACTTCCATTACCGTAGCGGTGTTTTCGATTGCAGCCACATCGGTGCGGTGGGTCATAACATCCTGAGCGGTAATGTCATCAAACTCAAAGATGTTGTCGATCATATCGGCTTCATCTTTTTCAATCGAGCCTTCTTCATTGCCAACGTCTACCATCATACGAATCTCTTCCTCCGTTACCTGCTCCGGCTGGCTGTTTGGGTCGATGTGGAACAGTTTGAGGATCAGGTTGGTGCTGAAGGAAAGGACAGCGACAAACGGTTTGGAAATCAGAAACACCAGCTGAATGACTGGGGCAACCATCAGGGAAATTTTTTCGGGATAGTGCATAGCGATTCTCTTTGGAACCAGCTCGCCAAGCACAAGGGTGACATAGCTCAGCAGCAGTGTGATAACGACCAGCGCGATGCTTTCGGCTGCGGCATACGGCATAAACGGCAGCAGGAGCTGCGCGAACGGATCGGCAAACTGGTCAGCGGCGGCTGCGGATGCAAGAAAGCCGGAAAGGGTGACGCCAATTTGGATGGTGGAAAGAAATTTGGAAGGTTCTTCGACCATTTTCACAAGTGTGCCGGCACGTTTGTTTCCGTCTTCTGCCATCTTTTTGAGCTTGTTGTCATTGAAAGTTACAATGGCAATCTCGCTCATGGCAAAGAAAGCGTTAATCAAAATGAGTACAAGAAGGATTGCTAAATGAGGAATCATACTGTCAGGGTCCATGTTTTTCTCCTTTTCTGAGACATTAAAAATATTTTTTTCGAACAAATACAGCGGCAGCACCGATCCTATGCCGCTATATACTTTAATACTATACACAAAGAACAAACCAATGTCAATTTGGCTCTGCGGCTTAAATAGCGGATTTTCAGCGGAATTACGGTTTTGCGGATTCTCAGGTGCTTTGATTTTGGATTTTTGAGCGAAATCGAGCTGCTGCATGATTTTATTCTGAAAAAGAAAAATCAGCACTTGAATTAAACGCACAAGAAAAAACACCAGAAATATACATAATGACTAAAGAGTAACAAGGGGATTTTGGAGATGTGGTAAATATGTTAAAAAAATATAAGGTCAGAAACAGAAGTTGGCACACTTTGTCCCTTTACAATACATTTAAAAAATGCTAAAATTCATAATGTAAGTATGTATGATATGTTGTTATACCATCATATAACCAACAAGGAGGAATAATACATCATGGCTAGATCTATGAAAACCATGGACGGCAACAATGCTGCTGCATATGTTTCTTATGCATTTACAGAAGTTGCCGGCATTTACCCAATTACCCCATCCAGCCCAATGGCTGACTATGTGGATCAGTGGGCAGCTCAGGGCAAACAGAACATCTTCGGTTCTACCGTTAAGGTAATGGAGATGCAGTCTGAGGCTGGTGCTGCTGGTACAGTACACGGTTCTTTGAACGCTGGTGCTCTGACTACAACATACACCGCTTCTCAGGGTCTGTTGCTGATGATCCCTAATATGTACAAGATCGCAGGCGAGCTGCTTCCTTGCGTATTCCACGTATCCGCAAGAACAGTTGCTTCCCATGCACTGAACATCTTCGGCGATCATTCCGACGTTTACGCTTGCCGTCAGACCGGTTTTGCTATGCTGGCTGAGACAAACCCACAGGAAGTTATGGACCTTGGCGCTGTTGCTCATCTGGCAGCAATCAAAGGCCGCGTTCCATTCATCAACTTCTTTGATGGTTTCCGTACCTCCCACGAGATCCAGAAGATCGAAGTTTGGGACTACGAAGATCTGAAAGAAATGTGCGATATGGATGCAGTTGAAGCATTCCGTGCTCGCGCACTGAATCCAGAACATCCAACCATGCGTGGTTCTCACGAAAACGGCGATATCTTCTTCCAGCATCGTGAAGCTTGCAACTCCTACTATGACGCTGTTCCAGGCATCGTAGAAGAGTACATGGGCAAAGTAAACGCAAAACTGGGCACAGATTATCAGCTGGTTAACTACTACGGCGCACCAGATGCTGACCGTGTAATCGTTGCTATGGGCTCCATCTGTGACGTTGCAGAAGAAGTTATCGACTACCTGACCGCAAAAGGCGAAAAAGTTGGTCTTGTAAAGATCAGACTGTACCGTCCATTCCCAGCAAAACACCTGCTGGCTGCTATCCCAGCAACAGCTAAGAAGATTGCTGTTCTTGACCGTACAAAAGAGCCAGGCGCATTCGCTGAGCCTCTGCATCTGGACGTTATGTCCGCAATGAGCGAGGCTGGACGTCAGGCTACCATCATCGGCGGCCGTTACGGTCTGGGTTCCAAAGACACCACACCTGCAAGCATCTTCGCAGTTTACAACGAACTGGCTAAAGATGCTCCAAAAGCTCGTTTCACCCTGGGTATCAAGGATGACGTTACCAACCTGTCCCTGGATGAAGAAGCTGCTCCAAATACCGCAGCTGAAGGCACCATCGAATGTAAATTCTGGGGTCTGGGCGGCGACGGTACTGTTGGTGCAAACAAAAACTCCATCAAGATCATCGGCGACCACACCGACAAATATGTACAGGCTTACTTCCAGTATGACTCCAAGAAGACCGGCGGTATCACCATTTCTCATCTGCGTTTTGGCGACAAACCGATCAAGAGCCCATACTACATCAACAAAGCTGACTTCGTTGCTTGCCATAACCCATCCTATGTAACCAAAGGCTACAAGATGGTTCGTGACGTTAAACCAGGCGGCGTATTCCTGATCAACTGCCAGTGGACTCCTGAAGAGCTCAACGAGCATATGCCTGCTGACGCAAAACGTTACATCGCTAACAACAACATTCAGCTGTACACCATCAACGCAATCGACAAAGCAATCGAAATCGGTCTGGGCAAACGTACCAACACAATCCTCCAGTCCGCATTCTTCGCTCTTGCCGGCGTACTTCCAAAAGAAGATGCAATCGGCTACATGAAAGATGCAGCTACCCGCAGCTTCTCCAAGAAGGGTGAAGCAATCGTTAAGATGAACCATGACGCTATCGACGCTGGTTTTGACTACTATGTAAAGATCGACGTTCCTGCTGACTGGGCAAATGCAGAGGACAAGAAGGACGAGACCGAGCTGCCAGGCGACAACAAGAAACTGGTAACAATGGTTAGAGGCATCATGGAACCTGTTTCCAAGATGGACGGTGACAGCCTGCCGGTATCCGCATTTGTTGACCATGTTGACGGTACTTTTGAACAGGGCGCTGCTGCTTACGAAAAACGTGGCGTTGCTGTTATGGTTCCTGAATGGGATGAGACAAAATGTATCCAGTGTAACCGCTGCTCTTACGTTTGTCCACACGCTACCATCCGTCCATACGCTCTGACAGAAGCTGAAGTTGCTGCTGCACCAGAAGGTCTGCAGACAGCTAAGATGGTTGGCAAAGGCTTGGAAGACCTCAAATTTACAATGGCAGTATCTCCTATGGATTGTATGGGATGCGGCGTTTGTATCGGTGTCTGCCCAGCAAAAGAAAAAGCAATCAAGATGGTTCCTCGCGAAACACAGGAATACAAACAGCCTGTATTCGATTACCTGGTTGCTAACGTTACCAAGAAAGACGGTATGCCTGCAAAAGAAACCGTAAAAGGCAGCCAGTTCGAGAAACCTCTGCTCGAATTCTCCGGCTCCTGTGCTGGTTGTGCAGAGACATCCTATGCTCGTCTGATCACCCAGCTGTTCGGCGACAGAATGTACATCTCCAACGCAACAGGTTGTTCCTCTATCTGGGGCGGTCCTGCTGCAACATCTCCATACACCGTTAACGAAAAGGGTCATGGTCCTGCTTGGGCAAACTCCCTGTTCGAAGACAACGCTGAGCACGGCTTTGGTATGTACCTTGGTCAGAAAGCTCTGCGTGAACAGCTGATTGCTAAAGTGAAAGATATTGTTGAAAACGGCTGCAACGAAGCTGTAAAAGCTGCTGGTCAGAAATATCTTGACACTGTAAACGACGGCAAAGCAAATCAGGCTGCAACAGATGAACTGGTTGCTGCTCTGGAAGCTTGCGGCTGTGATAAAGCAAAAGAGATCCTGTCCCAGAAAGAATACCTCTCCAAGAAATCCGTATGGATCTTCGGTGGCGACGGCTGGGCATATGATATCGGTTTCGGCGGCGTAGACCATGTTCTGGCTTCCGGCGAAGATGTCAACATCATGGTATTCGATACTGAAGTTTACTCCAACACCGGCGGTCAGGCTTCCAAGGCTTCTCAGATCGGTCAGGTTGCTCAGTTCGCTGCAGCTGGTAAAGCAATCGCTAAGAAGAGCCTTGCTGAAATCGCTATGTCCTACGGTTACATCTATGTTGCTCAGATCGCTATGGGCGCTGACATGAACCAGACCATCAAAGCTCTGGCTGAAGCAGAAGCTTACACAGGTCCATCTCTGGTTATCGGTTACGCTCCATGTGAGATGCATTCCATCAAGGGCGGCATGACCAACTGCCAGAACGAAATGAAACGTGCAGTAGATTGCGGTTACTGGAACCTGTTCCGCTTCAACCCATCTCTGAAGGCAGAAGGCAAGAACCCATTCACCATGGACAGCAAAGAACCTACAACAGATTACAAAGAGTTCATCCTTGGCGAAGCTCGTTACTCTTCTCTGACTCGTGCATTCCCAGAAAGAGCAGAAGAACTGTTCAACAAAGCTGCTGAGAACTCTCGTGCTCGTTACGAACATCTCCTTCGTCTGGGCGAACTGTACGCTACTAAATAATAAAGCTTCAAGATTTCTTGAACTTTAACAAAAAATACCCTGCTATGTTTTTACATAGCAGGGTATTTTTACAAACTGCTTACGCATAGCAGTTTTTTTATACTCTGCACAACATAGCAGGGTATTTTTGTAAACTGCTTACGCATAGCAGGGTGTTTTTCGTATCTTTCTTTTTTGCGCAAACAGGAGCAGTTGCAAATTGCGGGAAGGTGTGGTATTCTGAAACCGGTCTATTGATAGATGATACTGCAAAGTGAAACAAATAAAGAGAGGGCAAAAAGATGAAAATTATGTCGGTGGATTTTGGCGATTCCAGAACAGGCATTGCAATATGTGACAAAAGCGAAATGCTGGCAAGTCCTGTTTGCGTGATAGAAGAAAAACATTTCCCAACAACCATTCAAAAAACGGCGGAGCAGGCATTGGAACAGGGCGCACAGCTGGTTGTGGTGGGACATCCCCTGAATATGGACGGCTCGAAAGGTCCGAGAGCACAGCTCTGCGAGGAATTTGCGCAAAAACTGCGTGAACAAATTGATGTGCCTGTTGTATTGTGGGATGAACGGCAAACAACGGTTTCCGCAATCGGTTTTTTAAACGAAACCAACACCCGCGGAAAAAAACGCAAGCAGGTCATTGACGCGGTAGCAGCAACGATTATTTTGGAGAATTATCTGAACTATCGCCGGAATCATCCAGAGGGGGAATAGGATGGCATCCATGCAGAAATTGATGGGTCTGATGAGAAGAGCCATCGAAAAATATGACATGATCCAGCCTGGAGACAAAATCGCAGTCGGTGTCAGCGGCGGCAAGGATTCTGTCGCGCTGTTGACGGGCTTGGTGAAATTGAGGGCGTACATTGGGATTCCGTTTGAGGTCGTAGCGGTCACGCTCGACCCTTGTTTTGGCGGGGTGGAAACCGACTATTCTCCAATCGCAGCATTATGCGAGGAATTACAGGTTCCGTATGTCCTCAAAAGAACGGAGATTGGACAGATCATCTTTGACGTTCGCAACGAAAGCAATCCATGCAGCTTATGCGCGCGGATGCGGAGAGGCTGCCTGCACGACGCGGCGAAGGAAAATGGCTGCAACAAAATTGCGCTGGGACATCATTATGACGATGCGATAGAAACGTTTATCATGAATCTTTTTCAGGAGGGCAGAGTGGGCTGTTTTCAGCCGGTGACCTACCTTTCCAGAAAGGATTTGACCATGATCCGTCCGATGGTGATGGCGGAGGAAAGCTTGATTTCAGCGGCAGTGCATCACGAAAATTTGCCGGTGGTCAAGAGCAAGTGTCCGGCGGACGGAAACACCAACCGTGAGAGAACCAAAGAATGGATTCGCATGATGGACAAGGAGAGCAAGGGCTTTAAAAAGCGCATTTATGGCGCGATGGAACGCGGACATATTTCGGGTTTTTGAGTTTAGGATTACCTGCAAAAAGAGCGGAACGATTTTGGAAAAATCGTCCCGCTCTTTTGTTTTGGGAAGTCTGATAAAAAAAGGGAGTCTATATTGTGAGAAACGATGATTTTACACGATGAGGGTAGAAAACAGAGGATTTGGATTGTAAAGGCGTTGGGAAGATGATAAACTGGTCTTAACAACTTGCGGCAAAATGAAGCGCACCTCAAAAAAAGTATTTTCGGGGAGGAAGCAGATATGAAGGGGAAAAGAATCTTTTTGTCGGTAATCAGTATGGCGGTGGTTGCTTTGCTGACGGTGGCTGGTTCGGCTTGTGCGAATCGAGATGAAGAGGTTATGCCGGTGGGTGATGGGGATTGTCAGATGGTGGAAAATACGGCAAAAACCCGTTCAGTCAGAAACGAATCCAACAATTTGATAAAGAAAGCACACAAGCTGGAACATGTATTACCACATTATAATTATGATCAGGTGAAAGCATCGGAGTGTGTAGATTATCAAGAACTGTATGATTTAATAAAGAGTGTTGATTCTTCTTTTGATTCAGAAGACTATTATTTGTCCACAAATTTTTATTCTGAAGAATTGGACAGTGCTATTATTAGACTACAGTATTATATTGAAGATAAAATTTCAACATCTAAAATGTATAATATTATATATAGAGATGGAGAAGTAACAGCTATCGTAAAATTACCGTCGTCGGTATTGCTTCGGAATGAGGAAGATGGTATGGAGGAAAATCTGCTGACGAGAATACAAGCTTATGAAAAATCCCAAAAGGAGCGCTCAATACAAAAACCAAACTTCGAGAAAAATGTTAATGTCGTAGAAGAACAACAAGTATATTATTATGATTATCAGACAAATGAATTGAAAGATATTCATACATATACATTAGAGTTCCCAGAGGAAGATAATACACGTGATTTGTATGAACAGGAAATTCTCATTCCATGAGAAGAAAAGAGAAAATACCGTAAAATCTGGATTTTCCTTTTGGGAACAACGCTCATTGCAGGAGTATTCCTGCATGAAGTGAAAAGAAGAAAACATTCGTAACAAGAACACCCCCGAGGATTTCCTTGGGGGTGTGTTACTGTTATTTCAAATAAAGGATGGAGGAGTCGACCGAAGCGGCACCAATCTCGTAGCGGACGCCGTCGATCTCAAGCTGGAATGTTCCATGAGAGTCGCCGCCACAGGTGGTAAAAAGCTGGTGCTGTTTACAGAAGGCAAGACAGCGGCGGCGGTATTCCTCGGAATGGCTGGGGTAATAACATTCGATGCCCTGCACGCCGGCGTTGACCGCTTGCAGGAGATTTTCTTCCAAATGTTCATCCAATGGAAAATAATTTGCAGGGTGCGCCAAAATGGGGCAGCCACCTGCTGCTACGATGGTTTGACAGGTTTCCTCCATAGGGGGGAAGGAACTGGTTTCGTAGCTGATCTGGTAGCGGCGGTAGAGTGCCATACCGCTATCGAAGTCATGCGCAAGTCCACGGTCGATGAGATAGTTCAGCCCTTTCCATCCGCCGCGCGAGGAATCGTTTGGATAGGAAAAATAATCTGCCACAGAAACGGGGTGTGATGTATCAAACGGATTTTGCTCGATGGCGGCAATCAGGCGGTCACTCATCTGATCAAGCACCGCGCGTGCATCGGTCAACAGCTTTAAAAGCGCCGGATGGGTGGTATCTATATGATACCCCAAAACATGATAGCTCCTGCCATTTAGGATACAGTCAACCTCAACGCCGGAAACACAATGCAGGTTATATTTTTCTGCCGCTTGGAACGCCTCGGGGTAAGCGGAAACAAGGTTATGGTCGGTAATCGAGAAAAGCTGTATGCCGCGTTTTTGACAGGTAGCGGCAATTTGTTCGGGAGACCATGTGCCATCAGAATACCACGAGTGAATATGCAAATCGCAAAGCATGGCTTACCTCCTTTCTAAGAAGGAACACGGATTTACTCCATCGGGTCGAGCCGCATGGAGCAAAGGTCATACGGTGTAGACTGGTAGACATAATAGTTTAACCAGTTGGAATAGAACAGATACGCATGGCTGCGCCAGGTGCGAACCGGTTTTTGGGACGGGTCATCATTCGGAAAATAATGAAAGGGAAGTTCCACGGTATCCAATTTACCCAAATCGCGGAAATATTCTTCGGCGAGGGTGGTGGATTCATATTCGGAATGTCCGAAAATAAAAATCTGTCTGCCGTTATGATTGGAAACGATGTTCACGCCGGCAATCGGTGAGGAAGAAAGAATATACAGTCCCTCGGTGGAACGGATCTGTTCCTCGGAAATTTCGGTATGACGGGAATGAGGCATCCAATAAACCTCATCGAAGCCGCGCAAAAGAGGAATGGTCTTATCCAGCACGGTATGAGGAAAGACACCAAACATCTTTTTAAGCAGCGTGGTCTTTTGCAAATGATAATGATAGTGCAGAGCTGCTTGTGCGCCCCAGCAGATGTGCAAGGTGGAATGAACATGGGATTTCGACCATTCCATGATTTCACAAAGCTCCTGCCAGTAAGCAACTTCCTCAAACTCCATATGCTCTACCGGTGCGCCAGTGATAATCATTCCGTCAAAATATTCTTCTTTTATTTCATCGAAGGTCTTATAGAATTTGAACAGATGCTCCTGCGGCGTATTTTTAGGGCGGTGGGTAGCGGTCTGCATCAATTCAACATCGACCTGCAAGGGTGTATTGCTGAGCATCCGCAGAAGCTGACGCTCGGTTTCAATCTTTTTGGGCATGAGATTTAAAATTAAAATGCGAAGAGGACGGATGTCCTGCGAAGCAGCTCTCTTTTCGGACATAATAAAGATGTTTTCCTGTTCAAGCGTTTGCCATGCAGGAAGATCATTTGGAATATTGATTGGCATATTCGGTTCCTTCTTTCAGGAGTAGATTCGAGAACAATTCTGTTGGGGTTATTTTACAATAGATTTGGGGAATGTTCAAGAGAAGAGCAGATGAAAGGCTGAAAAGAGGTCTATTTTGATTTCTGTGAGCACAATAAGGCTGTTTTGTTGCCGAAAAAGGGGATAAAAACGGGATTTTTCAAAAAAGTCGAAAAAAATCAAAAAAATTGAAAAAAGGTGTTGACAAAAGGTTGAGGGCATGATATTATATATGAGCTGTCAGCGAGACAGCC
>CAMNVW010000008.1 GCA_946563605.1 uncultured Clostridia bacterium
GAGGACTTCACGGAAGGCGTTCTCGATGAAGAGGAATACGCCTTTGCCAAGAAAGCCTACGATGAGCAGTATGTCGATCTTTCACGGCGGTTGGATGAAGCGGTTCAGCGGAAGGTAAAGTTTGCCGAGGCAATGTCCGAGGACAACAAGTGGCTCACGCTGATGAAATCCGTCAGCGGTGCAACGATGCTCTCTCAGGAGTTGGTTGACGAGTCCGTAGAGCTTGTGAAAGTCCATGAGGACGGCTCAATCGAGCTGGTCATGAAATACGGCGATATTTACGCTCTGACCGTTCAGAGTATCAAGGAAGTTCAGGAGGCGATGTAAATGAGCAAGGAATACAACATCGGCATCTACATCCGCCTCTCAATGGCTGATGAAGATACCGGCTATGGCAGCAAGGCGGAAAGTGACAGCATCGGCAACCAGCGTATGCTCATCAATCGCTTTCTTGACAATCATCCGGAGCTGTCTCACTGTCAGCGGTCTGAGTTTGCGGATGACGGTTACACCGGCACGAACTTTCACCGCCCTCAGTTCACGCAGATGATGGAGAAGGTCAAGCGCGGCGAAATCGATCTGATCTGCGTCAAAGACTTTTCCCGTTTTTCTCGTGACTACATCGAAACGGGAAACTATCTGGAATGCACCTTTCCGTTCATGGGTGTCCGCTTTATTTCCATCAACGACGGCTATGACAGCAACGATTACAAAGGGACAACGGGCGGTCTGGAAGTGGTTATGCGCAGCATCATCTATGCGGCATACAGCAAAGACCTCTCCGTAAAGACCACATCGGCAAAAATCCAGATGATGAAGCAGGGTAAGTATGTCGGTGGCTACGCTCCATACGGCTACGTCCTGCATCCAACCATTCGGAACAAACTTGCCGTAGACCCGGAGGCGGCTGATGTGATCCGTCGTATCTTCCGCGAGGCTCTGGAAGGCAGCAACACCTCTCAGATTGCCCGCAGCCTGAATGATGACGGCATCCCGACGCCGGGGCAATACTTCAAGAACAAGCATCCCGACAAGAAGAAGTTCAGTAACATGAGCGAGAAAATCAGTTGGGAAACCGTGATGGTCTACAACATCCTCAAAAACCTTGTTTACACCGGAACGCTGATCAGCCGCAAAATGAAGTCCTGCGGTGTCGGCTCAAAAAAGCGTGTTGTCAATGAGCCGATCATCGTAGAAGGTACGCATGAAGCGATTATCAGCAAGGAAGACTTTGAGCTTGCTCAGAAGGTCATTCGAGGTGGAGGACGGAATCCCACGCGCAAGCAGCATGACTATCCTCTCAAGGGACTTGTCCGCTGCGGAAACTGTAAACGTGCTATGACGCGCCGGAAGAACAAAGCTGGCATTCGGTACTTCCAGTGCATTCACTCGGTCAACAACGGAAACACAGAGTGTCCGATTGGCAGGAGCTTTCCGGAAATGGATATTGAGAAGGTTGTCTTCCATGCCATTGCTCAGTTTCTCGCTTTGGCACAGAAGGAAGCAGTCCAAAACCGAGAAGTCGGTGATCTTCGGAAATCTGCCATCAAGGAATGCACTGATAAAATCCGGATCCTTCAAAAGCAGAACGAGCAGCACAAGGCGTCCAAGCTGAGGCTCTACGAAAAGTACGCAGCCGGAAGTATCACGAAGGAGGCGTACATTCAGCAAAAGGCGGCAACGGACACGAAAATTGCTGAAAACGATGAAGCAATCCAGCGCAGTCACGAACGGATGAAGGAGCTTGATTCCGAGACATCCTGTTCGGATGAAAAGCTGGATGCTGTCTGCGATCAGTACGCTGACTGCAAAGCTCTGACCTATGAGCTGACCCACGCTTTCATTTCTGCGGTCTACATTTACGATCTTGACAACATAGAAATCGTCTGGAAGTTCAAGGACTTCCTCACTACATCAGAAGGAGAAGCCAAATGAAAGTATTTCTTTATATCCGCGTTGCCTGTGCAGATCAGCTTGCGGCAGCAAACCAGCGGGAAGAGTTGGAACGCTATGCGAAGGACAAGGGCTATGAGGTAGCTGCTGCGGTTGCCGCAGACGGCATCTCCGGCGTCCATACGGAAGGCATCATGAACTTCTTGCTGAACGAAGCCAAGCGTCAGGGCACCGGTACGATCCTCACCCGTGACACCTCACGGATTAGCCGGGACACTTCCTCTTTCATAAGGTTTGAGCGAAAGTTCAGGGAGAACGGCATCCGGTTCGAGTATCTGTCCAAGCCTGACAACGAGCTTCCGGTCACTCCATTGATGGAGGCGTTTGAGACGGCGTATAAGAAACGTCGCACAAAGAACGGCAAAAGAGCATAGAGAAAACGCAAGCCGTTTACGGGTGGTTGTCCACCTATGAACGGCTTGTAAATTCTCAAAATTTTTTTAGTCCCTACTTGACACAAGAAGATATGTCCCGATTTGGCCGTAATTATCTCCAAGTGGGTATGTATACGGAAATGCTGTTCCCGGAATACGGCGTCCACTTTATTGCGGTGAATGACGGCGTGGATAGTGTACGCGGGGACAGCGAGTTTACCGCTATCCGTAACGTGTTCAATGAGATGTACGCCAAGGACACCAGCAAGAAAATTCGTGCAACGTGGCAATCCAAAGGACGCTCCGGCGAACACCTTACCACCATCCCGCCTTATGGGTATAAGAAAGACCCGGAGGACAAGAAAAAGTGGATTGTGGATGAAGCTGCTGCTGCTGTTGTCCAGAAGATATTTTCGCTGTGTGTGGACGGCATGGGGCCTACCCAGATCGCCAAATGGCTGCGGACAAACAAAGTCTTAAATCCTACTGCTTACGCAAGGGCAAAAGGACTGCCAGTTTCCAATAAGTCAACGGCAGACCCGTATAAATGGACAAATGAAACGGTTTCCCGTATGTTGGAGCGTGTTGAGTATTTAGGCCACACGGTCAACTTCAAGACCACCAAGCAATCGTTCAAGAGCAAAAAGAAGCTGTGGAATGACCCCTCTGAATGGGTGATTTTTGAGAACACCCAAGAACCTATCATTGAGGAAAGTGTTTTTCTGATTGTTCAAAATATTCGTCAGGGACGACGCCGTCCTACCAAGATGGGAGAAATGGGTATGTTCTCTGGCCTGCTGTTCTGCTCTGATTGCGGAGGCAAGATGTACCTGTGCCGGGCTAACAATTTTAAGCCGGAATAGGAATACTACATTTGCTCTACTTATCGCAAAGACCGTACCCTTTGCACGACACATTCCATCCGTCGCGTTGTCCTTGAAGAAATCGTTTTGAGAAATCTCCGAGAGGCGATTGCGTATGTATCACAGTTTGAGGACGATTTTATACAGCGGGCAGCAGACCGTGACCTGCGGGAGCGTGATAAGGAGCTGGCACAGAAAAAGGATGTGTTAGCCCAAGCTGAAAAACGGATAGCGGAACTGGACGTTATTTTCAAACGACTGTATGAGGATAACATTTCCGGCAAACTGTCCGATGAACGGTTTATCAAATTGTCCCACGACTACGAGCAGGAGCAGGCCAATCTAAAGACGATAGTGGAAAATCTGCGTCAGGACGTGAAGCAGCAGGAGAAGCAGAAAATTAACGTCAAACATTTCATTGCTGCGGTCAAAAAATACACCGATATGACCCAGCTTGACGCAAGTATTCTGCGGGAGTTCGTCGAGAAGATTTACATTTCTGATGTCTACACGCCCGACGAAAACGAACCACGCATAAAGGTTCGTGACATCCAGATCGTTTACAATTTCATTGGTGCATTTGATTTTGAGGAAGCAAGGGAGCAATCCCAAGCAGTCCAAAAAACTGAAAAAGCCGGTGTAGCATAACACTACACCGACTTTCCCATAAATGTTTTCTTACGTCACCGCCGAAAAGCGGTGCTTTTTTTGTTGGCGTTTCATCTAACCGATAAGCGATTTGCCGGGGAATTGTGCCTGGTTTCCCAGTGCTTCCTCGATGCGCAGCAGCTGGTTATATTTTGCGATGCGTTCTCCGCGGCAGGGCGCACCGGCTTTGATTTGTCCGGCACCGCAGGCAACGGTGATGTCGGCAATGGAACTGTCCTCCGTTTCGCCCGAGCGGTGGGAAAGAATGGTGCGGTAACCGGCTTTTTGTGCAAGGCGCACCGCCTGTATCGTTTGGGTGAGTGTGCCGATTTGATTTGGTTTAATCAGCACCGCGTTTGCCGCCTGCATGGAAATGCCTTCCTGAATCCGGTTGGGATTGGTGACAAACAGGTCGTCGCCGACAATCTGCACCCGACTGCCTAACCGGTGGGTGATTTGCATAAAGCCCTGCCAGTCGTTTTCACCAAGAGGGTCTTCCAGAGAACGGATGGGGAACTTGGCACACAAACCCTCCCAATGGGAAATCAGCTCCGAGGTGGTGTAGGAAAACTGCGATTTCGGCAGGGTGTAGCGCGGCTCGGCGTTGTCGGCATTTTCGGACGGCGGGACTGCCCACGCAGATGCGGCGGCATCCAAGCCGAGCACAAAATCCTTTTCCGGCACAAAGCCTGCAAGGGTAATCGCCTGCATGATGAGGTCGAGTGCGTCGCTTTCAGAGACGACATTCGGTGCAAAGCCACCCTCGTCGCCAACAGAGGTGGATAAGCCTTTCTCGATCAGGATTTCTCTCAGACGATGATAAACGCGGCAGCACCACTCCAAGGCTTGCGAGAAAGAGCTGGCGCCCACAGGAATCACCATCAGTTCCTGCATATCGAGGGTGTTTTGCGCATGGATACCGCCGTTCAGAATGTTCATCATCGGCATTGGCAGGGTGTTCGCAAGTGCGCCGCCGAGATAGCGGTACAGCGGCAGGTGATAGGACGCAGCGGCAGCTTTGGCACAGGCGAGAGAAATGGGCAGTATGGTGTTAGAAGCGAGTGGACTGTTTTGCTTTTCGTCCATCAGCGTGTGCAGAATCTCGTCGATTTCCTGCTGGCAGGAAACGGATTTCTGACAGAGGGCAGGCTTCACAACGCGGTTGATTTGGTCGATGGCTTGTAAAACGCCTTTGCCAAGATAACGCGAAACATCGTTGTCACGCAGCTCCGGCAGCTCATATTTTCCAGTAGACGCACCCGAAGCGGCAGCAGCGCGTCCGATACTGCCGTCATTTAAAATGACAACGGCTTCAACGGTGGGTTCACCGCGCGAATCCAGAATTTCGCGCGCTTTGATGGATTGTATTTGTCGTTTGCTCATGGATTTCAGCCCTTTCAAAAAAATTATTTGTATTTTTTGGAACACATCAAATTTATCCTGCCCAAAAGATTGCTTTTTATGACAGAAGTCTTATAATAAAGATAAGAAAAAACGAATGAAAAGCAGCTTGCCTGTGCAAAATAAAGCAAAGAAAGAAAATCAATGTTGGATGCAGAAAATCTGATCTCCAATACAGAAAGGCGGGATTTGATGAAACAGCGAATTTCAAAAGCCAATGATTTCCCGGGGAATAATTTTTCGAGAAAGATTCCTCAGGGGAATTTCCTAGGAAATAAATTGAATGTGAAACGAATCATCGCGGCGATGATGGCGGCAACGATGCTTTCCATGACGCTCAGCGGATGTATTCGTATGGCGCCGGAGGAATCGACTGTACCGGAAACGGTGGATGGACTTTCGGGCAGCGGCTCGACAGCCAATGAAGATATAACTAACCCGACGCAGGAAAGTACCGATATAACCTCCAACGAAGAACAACAGCAGGAAAATACAGACCCAAAATCCGGCGAAAATGATTCCCAGCGCGACCCGAAACGGGAGCAAAAGCAGGAAGATGCGGAGCAGACAGTACAAACAGCTGAAACAGCTGAAAAATCACAGATGGAGGAAGTATCCGTTGAATCAGAACAGGAAGATACTGACGCACAGATCGTTTCTGCACAGGGGTTAGATACCAAAAAGCTGGGCTGGGGACCTGGCGGACCGACCGACGCGGACAACCGTCCTGACGGCGCGACAGCCTATCAGGAAAAATACGGCAAATACAACGCCGATTTTATTCGGGAAAACAATATGAACATTTATCTGACCTTTGATGAGGGCTATGAAAATGGCTACACGTCGCAGATTCTGGATGTGCTCAAAGAAAAAAATGTACCAGCGGTGTTTTTTGTCACCATGCCGTATGTGAAATCCGAGCCGGAGCTGATTCAGAGGATGATCGACGAAGGGCATATTGTGGGCAACCACAGTGTCAATCACCCCTCCTTTCCAGATACGGACACGGAACAGTGCAAGCAGGAAGTGAGCGAGCTGCACGATTATGTCAAAGAAAATTTTGATTATGAGATGACGCTGTTCCGTTTCCCGATGGGGGAATTTTCCGAGATGGATCTGGAACTGATTCACGAGCTTGGCTACCGCAGCGTGTTCTGGAGCTTTGCTTACCGCGACTGGCTGGTGGATTCTCAGCCCGACCCGCAGCAGGCAATCCAGACGATTGAAAGCAAGTGCCACCCGGGCGCAATCTATCTGCTGCACGCGGTTTCCGCAACCAACGCACAGGTGCTGGGTCAGGTGATTGACGATCTGCGCGCACAGGGTTATACGTTTTGTTCCTATCAATAACAAAGCAAAAAGAAAGAGACTGATTTTCTGTTTGGAAAATCAGTCTCTTTTTGATGTGAAGCGTTTGCAGATGAAATATCTGAAGCTTCAATTTTTTTGAAAAAGTTATCTGCTGAAAATTTGACGAACAGTCAAGGACCTCAAAACGCAGAGAATCAAAGATTCAATGGGTTATTGCATGGCGTTTCCATTTTCGATCAACCGGTTGATCTGTGCGGCAAGATAACCGGCGCCAAAGCCGTTGTCGATGTTGACGACGGCGATGCCCTCGGCGCAGGAATTGAGCATTGTCAGCAAAGCAGATACGCCGTGAAAGCTGGCGCCGTATCCAACCGAGGTAGGGAGCGCAATCACCGGTTTGTCCACCAGCCCTGCAATCACGCCTGCCAGCGCACCCTCCATTCCGGCAGCCGCAATGATGCAGTTGGCTTTTTGAATATCCTCCAGTCGGGCAAACAGGCGGTGGATGCCTGCAACACCGACGTCATAGATGCGCTGTACCTGTGCGCCCAAAAATTCGGCGGTCTGCGCGGCTTCTTCCGCGACAGCAATGTCGGAGGTTCCTGCGGTGCAGACAGCAACATTGCCAAGCGGCTGATTTTCACGCTCGCCCAACCGCAAAATGCGCGACACAGGATCATACTTGACCTGCGGCAGCACCGCCTGCACTGCCTGTGCCTGCTCTGGGCAAGCGCGCGTGCCCATGACGCAGGTGTTTTTGTCTGCAAACGCCTGATAAATGGAGATCAGGTGTTCGGTGGATTTTCCGGCGCAGTAGATGACTTCACCAAAGCCGGAGCGAACCTTGCGGTGGTGGTCCAGCTTTGCAAAGTCCAAATCCTCATACGGCAGATTTTTTAAGAGCTGTTCTGCTTGCGATATCTCTAAATTTCCTGCTTGTACCTGTTGTAAAATCTCGTGCAGCTGCATGGATATCCCTCCCACAAATGAATGGATAAAAGCAATTCTTTTCGTGTTGTTTATTATACCAATTTTTTTTAGATTTTGCAAAAGGAAGTGAAAAAAGACAAAGAGTGTGGTAGAATAGGAAGGAAAGTTGGAATAAGGAAAACAACGTAAAATTTTGCAATAGAAAAGGGAGGAGTGCTTTCATGGAAACTGTACAGATGCTGAAAACGCTTTGTCAGACAGGGGGCGTATCAGGTGAAGAGGAAAGAGCTTTGGAAGCGGCAGAAAAAATTTGCGCCGATTTGGGCAGATGCAGCCGCACCGTACATAAAAGCATGGTCTGCGAGGTGATGGAGGCGCAGAGCGGCGGTCTGCATTTGCTGCTCAACGCGCACATCGACGAGATTGGCTTGACCGTCACCCACATCGAGGAAAGCGGATTTCTGCGCGTTGCACAGGTCGGCGGCGTTGACCGCAGATCCGTCATGGGCTCGCCGGTTGTCGTACACACCAAAAACGGCAATCTGTCCGGTGTGGTAGGAAGCATACAGGACGGAGAAAACAAAAATCCAACCATCGACAACATTTGGGTCGATGTCGGAATGGATGCGGAAGAAGTAAAACAGAAGATCGAGCTTGGCGATAAAATCAGCTTTGTCGGTGCCTTCCGCGAACTGGAAAACGGTATGGTTTCGAGCAAGGCGCTAGATGACCGAAGCGGCTGCGTCGCTGTTATCAAGGCAGCGCAGAAGATCAAAGCCTATTGGAGCGAACACCAGCTTTCGCCAATCGGCTTGACGGTTTTGCTCAGCTCGCAGGAGGAAACAGGCGGTTTGGGAGCTGCAACCGCTTCATTCGGCATTTGCCCAACCGAAGCAATCGTTGTGGACGTCACCTTCGGAACAACGCCGGAAATTGCCGATAAACACGTTTCGGAGCTTGGCAAAGGTCCTGCTATCGGAATGGGTGCGACCCTCAGCCGCAGAATGAGCAAAGAGCTGGCAACGGTTGCAAAGGAAGAAAAGATTCCGTATCAAATCGAAGTGATGGGCGGCGGACACACTGGCACCGACGCGGACGGCATCGTAGAAGCGGGACAGGGAATTGAAAGCTGCTGCATCTCGATTCCGGAACGCTATATGCACACGCCGATCGAGGTCGTTTCCACAGAGGATGTGGATGCAGTAGCAGAGCTGATTTTCGCATACGCAAAACACAGCGCGCAGGTTTGCAGATAGGAGGCAGGACAAAATGGAACAGACAAAACGACTGGAAATGTTAAGAGAACTCTGTGAATTGGACAGCGTTTCAAGCTGTGAGGACAAGGCGGCACAGTGGATTCAGTCCCATCTGCCGCAGGACTGCCGCGCTTACCGCGACGCCAGAGGCAATCTCATCTGCGAGAAGAAGGGCAGAAAAACACCGAAAAATAAACTCATGCTCACCGCGCATATGGATGAGGTCGGCTTTATCATCACCTATATCGAGGAAAGCGGTCTGCTCCGCTTTGAAGTGATGGGCGATATTGACACCAGAGTGGTTGTGGCAAAACCTGTTCGCTTGGAAAGCGGCAAAGAGGGCGTGATCGGTGCAAAACCGATCCATTTGCAGACCGCAGAAGAACGCAGCGTCGTTTTAAAATTCAGCGAACTGTATATCGACATTGGCGCAAAGAGCCGCCAAGAAGCAGAGCAGTTTGTAAGCTTGGGCGATGTTGCCTCTTTCTGCACCGCCTTTACCCCAATCGGCACAAAGGTTGCCGCAAAGGCTTTGGACAACCGCACAGGCTGTCTTGCACTGCTGGAACTGCTGCATGAAGATTTGGCGTATGACCTGACTGCCGTATTCACCGCGCAGGAGGAGATTGGCGGCGGCGCAGGAAACGCGGCATTTGCCCTCAAACCGGATATTGCCATTGTAGTAGGTGCAAGCGACGCACAGGATGTCCCTGGCGTTTCTGCAAGCAAACGCCGTTGTGCGCTGGGCAAGGGCGTTGTGCTGACCATGAAGCACAGAGGCGGTAATTCGGACAGAGAGCTGTTTGATGGTACAAAGAAACTCTGCGAAGAAAACAAGATCCCATACCAGATCAACAATCAGATGACAGACCGCACCGATGCTGCGGCGATTTCCAAAGCAGGAAGCGGCTGCCGCACCATGAATATCACTATTCCGGTGAGATACACCCATTCTCCGTCGTCGGTCTGCGATCCAAAGGATATGGAATCGGCTGCACAGCTGTTAAAAATAATGGTGGAACAGTTTGGGGATAGATAAATGATTCGTCTTGCAGATGCGAATGACCATGCCGCAATCGAGAAAATTTGCCGCAAAAATGCCTGGGACGGAACGAATGTGCTGTCGACATATCAGGCAAAGTGCAGAGATATAAGCAATATCGACTGGCAGTACTGCGACATTTGGCTGGGCGAGTCCGACTCAAACAAAAAGACGGCGCAGTATGTTTTGTGCCGCATGGGACAAAGCTTTTATCTGGTGGGACAGCCGCACTCCAAGGAGCGTTGGGAGGAACTGCACCGCTTTTTGTCGATGCACGCCGGTTCGACGCCCAAAACCAGAAGCAGGTTATTGGCGGAAAGCACAGTTCTGCAAAAATATGAATCGCTGTATCCAGCCATGCCGGCCGGCAAAAGCGTTTTTTCACCGCGGATGGAGTGTACCTGTATGCCGGAGATGCTGGATGAAAACAGCGTTGTCCCAAGCGAAAGCCTGTGGAGGATCTACGATATTCTTGCACAGGTGAAGCCGGATTTGCGCGAACAGACGAGCCGCGATGAGTACACTGCAAGGATGCTCTTTTTAAAGCGCGGCGGCGCACAATTTCTGGAGACGCGCGAACAGGAAAAAACGGTCGCTGTCGGCGCGGTTTTGCTGCCGGAGCAAAGCGATTATGGCTTAATCATCAATCTGTGTACCCTGCCGGAATACCGGAACAGAGGATACGCCAAAAAAATTGTGAGCGCACTTTGCAGAGAGGCATTTTTAGTGGGGAAAACACCGGTGCTCGATTGCGCGGCGCCGGAATTAGAACCATATTACCGCCGTTTGGGTTTCCAGACGGTGTCACAGTGGGGGACAAGGACCCTCTATCAGGAGTAAACAGGAATACAAAGGAGACATCAGACCAATGAGTTTTTTTCAAATTGATCCAAAGCTGCGTGAACTGTGCGAACAGGCAGAACAAAAAGCACTGCCGCGCTTTCAGGAAATCGACCGCATTGCACAGTACAACAGCGAAAAGGTATTGGCGGCGTTCATTCAGAACGGCGTAAGCGAGTCGCACTTCACCCCTTCCACCGGTTACGGCTATGGTGACCGCGGAAGAGAGGTGCTGGACGAGGTGCTGGCGCAGATCATGGGCTGCGAGGACGCACTCATCCGCTATAACTTTATGTCGGGAACACATACGCTGACGGTTGCGCTGTTCGGCGTGCTGCGTCCGGGTGACCGCATGGTCTGCCTGACCGGAACCCCATACGACACCCTGCACAGTGTCATCGGACTCAAAGAGGATGCAAGCGGTTCGCTGAAAGATTTCGGCATCACCTATGAACAGCTTGACCTGAAAGAGGATGGCACAGTGAATTACGAGGCGATCCCACAAGCAGTCAAAGGTGCGAAGGTGGCTTATATCCAGCGTTCCAGAGGATATTCATTAAGACCGTCGCTGTTTGTGGAGGACATCGAAAAAATTGTAAAACAGGTGCGCAGCAGTAATCCAGAAGCAATCGTCATTGTGGACAACTGCTACGGCGAATTTGTACAGCAGCAGGAGCCGACACAGGTGGGCGCCGATTTGATTGTAGGTTCGCTGATTAAAAACCCAGGCGGCGGTATTGCGCCGACCGGCGGTTATATTGCCGGCAAGGCAAAATATGTGGATATGTGCGCACAGCGTTTGAGCGCACCTGGTGTGGGCAAGGAAATCGGCTGTACGCTGGGCAATACAAGAGCGCTGTTTATGGGATTGTTCTTTGCGCCGACGGTTGTTGCTTCCGCGCTGAAAACAGCGACCTTCGCAGCGTCGCTGTGCGAGCTGCTCGGCTATGAAGTTACCCCAAAAAGCGACGAAGCGCGCGCAGATATCATTCAGGCGATCTGTTTGGAAAAACCGGAAGCGCTGATTGCTTTCTGTGAAGGTGTGCAGAAAGGTGCGCCGGTCGATTCCTATGTAACGCCGGAGCCGTGGGATATGCCTGGCTATGACAGCAAGGTTATCATGGCGGCAGGCGCATTCACAAACGGTGCGTCTATCGAGCTTTCCGCCGATGCACCGCTGCGCGAGCCATACGCTGTTTGGATGCAGGGTGGCTTGACCTGGCAGACCGGCAAGGTCGGCATTATGCTGGCAGCACAGTCGATGCTGGAAAAAGGGATTATTAAATTGTAAAATATCACTGCGTTAAGAAAAAACAAAGAAGCGGAGAATTTTCTCTGCTTCTTTGTTTTTGTGTTCTAAAATGATAAAGCAATCGTTACGCAGTTTGCCGATTGACTTTTTAAATGACTTTTATGTGTCTTATAGAAGAATAATATATGATTTTTTATTGAATATGGCATTATTTTTTGCTATTCTTTAGAAAGATATAATAAAGGAAAAGGGTGGTTTTATGCGGCATTTCACCAAGAGAAATATTTTTAAATTGTCCTGCCTGTTGGGACTGCTGTTTGCGGCCGGTATCATTGTTTGGTTTGCAGTTTCCCAAAAACAGCTGTGCAATGCCGCACCACTTGCCTTTGAGCAGGTCTTTGACGGCAGCTTGGGTACAGAAAACAGCCGAGGGTCGTATGGTTCTCCTCTTCCGGCATTTCAAAGCAGGAGTTATTATTTCCCGAAAAATAAGGTGGTCAAGGGCGCGTTTTATGTTATGCAGCCAGGGGAACGTTATCAGGATACGCCGCCGGAAAATCCTTTTGTAACCGGCGTTTATGCTTACTGCTATGACCGTTCTCAGGATGGAATTGTTCTGCAAAATTTTACGCTGTCAACTAATGTGTCCGACGCTGGAATCGAAGATTTCTGTCTGGCTTTCTATGAAAACAATGCAGAAGATGCTTCTGTCATGCAGAAAATTCCTCTTTCGCTGGGGGATACTGTAACCCTTCCGCTAAACATAAAGCGCAGCGGAGAAAATGACCTCTCTGGGACGTTTAACAGCGGTTTATTTTTGTATGGAATGATCTCCTATGAGGGAAAAGACTATCAGTTGCGTATTCAAGTGTAATCGATTTCGCCGGCAGAACCCTTTGGGGGTTCTGCCGTTTTTTGCTAAAGTTCTGTTTTCAAAATACTTGACTGATTGCGGTGTCAGCTGTTATAATGAATAGGTTGTATATGCGGATATGGCGGAATTGGCAGACGCGCTGGTTTTAGGGTCCAGTGTCCACGACGTGCAGGTTCAAGTCCTGTTATCCGCACCATAAAAAACAGGCGTCACGGCAGATAAGCCGTGACGCCTGTTTTTTATCTGGCAGGTCAGGACTTGAACCTTTTCAAGTTCCTGTTATTCCATAAAGGTCGGGGGGACATTTTGCGATTTTGCGGCAGATAAGCTGTGACGCCTGTTTTTTATCTGGCAGGTCAGGACTTGAACCTTTTCAAGTTCCTGTTATTCCATAAAGGTCGGGGGGACATTTTGCGATTTTGCGGCAGATAAGCCGTGATGCCTGTTTTTTATCTGGCAGGTCAGGATCAGGCTGAACCTGGACGCAATTCGCGTTCCGGGCTCGGTCTTTTATTTTGCCTTTTCGTCCGTGTTTATGGCAGATATCTTTTTTCAGCATAAACTCATACAGGCAGGTCAGGATTTGAACCTTTTCAAGCTCCTGCAAGACTGAAAACAAGTTTTCAGTCTGTCCTCAACTCCCATTTTTTATCTTGGCAGATGAAAAATCACACAGCAGATATCGTGTAGAAAAACGTCTATATTTTGCCGATGAACTACCGATGTAGTATATTGACAATTTGTTATAAAAATGCTTTAATAAAGCTGTATTTCAAAAATATGGGCAAGGGAAGAGAAACGAATAGAATACCTGAATCCCAAAACGGCTATGTGTCCCGATGGGTGGTTCAAGGGTATCTGGTACGCATTTATGTCCGGTCTTAAAAACCAATGCAGAAAAGGAGTTTTACAATGAAAAAGGGGAACAGGATACTGGCACTGCTTGCGGCGCTGTGCCTGCTGGCAGGATGCAAAACCGCCGAAGAAACAGAAAATACACAGGCAGACCTCATCGAGGAAGTGTACATCGACCAGAATGAACCGCAGGAGCTTTATGATATTGAGGATGAGGCGGTCGCGCTGTCCAATGCGCCTGCCGCTGCGTCCAGCAGCGTGCTTTTGCCGGAAGCAACCGGCGAGCATACAAAGAAAAACGACAGTGTGGTGATCGATTATTCCAACACGTCGGACGGCTATGTGATGGTCAAGTACAAAGCCTCCGCCAAAAACCGGCTCAAGGCGCAGGTGACAGGTCCCAAAACGACCTACACCTATGATCTGCCAGCAGGAAGCTGGGTCACTTTCCCACTCTCCGACGGCAACGGCAGCTATAAGGTGACGGTGCTGGAAAACGTGGTCAGCACAAAGTATGCCGCCCTCCTTTCCGCCAGCTTCAAAGTATCGCTGAAGGACGAATTTGCGCCGTTTCTTCGCCCCAACCAGTATGTGGATTACAGTGCGGCGTCCAATGCGGTCGCAAAGGCAGAGGAACTGGTGGGCAATGAGTCCGACCCTCTGGTGAAGGTTGAAAAGATATATGATTATGTGGTTCAGAACCTGACCTATGACCAGCAGAAGGCACAGACGGTAAAAAGCGGATATCTACCAGATTTGGATAAGGTGCTGGCGGCAAAGAAAGGCATCTGCTTTGACTATGCTTCTCTGATGACGGGGATGCTCCGCAGTCAGGGTGTGCCATGCAAGCTGGTGGTAGGCTATGCAGGCAGCGCTTATCATGCGTGGATCAACGTTTGGACAAAGTCCACCGGCTGGGTCGACGGCGTGATCTTCTTTGACGGCGTCAAATGGCAGCGGATGGACCCGACCTTTGCGTCCTCCGCAAACGGAAGCAAAGCAATTATGCAGTACATTGGCGACGGAAGTCATTACACAGTGAAATATCTGTATTAAGTGGGGGTTTACATGAGAAAGATATCGAATGAAGAAATTGCTGCTTTGTGTATGGAGCTGTCGTTGCTGCTTCATGCCGGAGTGGGTATGGGGGACGCTTTGTCCTTGCTGGCGGAAGAAGGAGAACACACGGAACTGCTGTCCGATTTAGCGCGGCAGGTGGATGACGGTTTCTCCTTGTCGGCGGCTTTAAAGGAAAGCGGTGTTTTCCCCGTTTATGTCTGCGGTCTGGTGGAAACCGGCGAACGCACAGGACGGACAGAGGAGGCTTTGGCGGCGCTGTCCCGATACTATGAGGATCGGGTTCGCATGAGCCGCCGCATCCGCAGCTCATTGCTGTATCCTGCGGTGATGCTGGCACTGATGCTGCTGGTGATCGGCGTGCTTCTGGTAAAGGTGCTGCCGATCTTCGACGACGTTTATGCCTCCTTGGGTGGACGCCTGACCGGAATTGCCGGTGAACTTCTGGCACTGGGAAACTGGTTAGAACACGCAATGCCGGTGCTGTGGGTCTTGCTGGTGATTTTGGCGGTGCTGATTGCAGTCTGCGTTTTAAAAGAATCCTTCAGAACAAAGCTGATTGCGATATATCAGAAGCGCTGGGGCGATAAGGGCATTGCCCGCAAGATGAACGATGCTAGATTAGCGCAGGCAATGGCGATGGGAATGTCCAGCGGTCTGCCGGTGGAGGAGGCATTGTCCTTGTCAGCCGGATTGCTGGAGAGCGATGCAAAGGGTCGCTGTCTGGATTGCCTTGCGCGCATGGAAGAAGGGAGCAGCCTGAACGAGGCACTCAAATCCAGCGGTCTGCTGCCGTTAAGCCAGTGCCGTCTGCTGGAATTAGGTCAGCGCAGCGGCACAGGGGACGCGGTGATGGAGAAAATCGCGCGCGACCTGACCGAGGAAAGCGAGGACGCGATGGATACGCTGGTCGGCAGGGTGGAGCCGGCGCTGGTGCTGGTTTGTTCTCTGTTGGTGGGACTGATTTTGTTGTCTGTCATGCTGCCGCTGATGAATATTATGGCGGCGATCGGGTGAGTTTATGGTACGAAAAAAGAATGGTTTGCTGACATTGCTGCGCGGTTTGCTTCTTCCGGTCATTGTGGTGACGGTGCTTTTGTGCTTTGCCGCCGCTTTGGATAATCTGAGCGAGGGACGCAGTGAGGAGGATTTGTTCCAGCTGGAAGAAACCCTGCGCAGAAGCTGCGTGGCGTGCTATGCGGCGGAAGGGGTTTATCCGCCTGATTTGGATTACCTCAAGGAACATTACGGATTGCAGGTCGATGAAACGCAGTATACCGTCCGTTACATGGTGTTTGCAGAGAATTTGATGCCGGATATTACGGTTTTGGAGAACAAGAGATGAAGAAACAACACACACAACCGCACATAGACGCGTTTGCGGCTTTGCTGCTGTTTGGAATATTCGCAGCCTGTGTACTGGCGATTCTGCTGACCGGCGCAGGAGCTTACCGGCGTCTGACAGAACGGGATCAGGTTTCCTATGAACGGCGAACCTGTGTGCAGTATATCGTAACGCGCGTCCATCAGTCGGACAGCATGGATCAGGTGTCAGTAGAGCAGTTTGGCGGCGTGCCTGCATTGAAGCTTTTGGATGAAAACGGATATGTGACCCGCGTCTACTGCTATGATGGGTGGCTGATGGAGCTGTATACCTCGGTGGACGCCGATTTGGAACCGGCTGACGGAGAACAGCTGCTCAAAGCCGACGGTCTGGAGCTGTCGATGGACGGCAATCTGCTGGACATCACCGTAACGCAGCCGGACGGAACGCAGGAGAACTTCTGTCTGTCCCTGCGCGCCGGAGAGGGGGAAGCAGCATGAGAAGTAAAGCGCCGTTGAGCTTGATGGAACAGATGGTCATGCTGCTGGTGTTTGCGCTGGCAGCAGCGCTGTGCCTTCAGGCATTTGTAAAATCAGACCAGATCTCCAGACGCGGAGACCAACGGGCTCAGGCAGCGGTTTTGTGCCAGACGGCAGCGGAGGTCATCCGCAGCAGCGGCACGCAGACACAGGAGGCTCTCAGCGCTGCGGCGGAGCAGCTGGGCTGCCAATATGACGAGGGGATGCTCTGGGAGGATTATGATGAGGACTGGAACCCAAACGGCGGCAGCGTTTATCGCCTGACAGCGCAGGAGGTTTCCAGCGAAGTATCGGGGCTCAATCAAGTTCGCGTAGCGGTGGAACAAGAGGATACCGTGCTGTTTGAGCTTCAGCTTGCATGGCAGGGGGAGGTAACACCGCATGAATAACGAAAAGCGATTTTCACCTCCGGCAACGGGAGGAATCTCTCTGCTGGTGGTGTTTGCCGTACTGTGCCTGACCGTGTTTGCACTTCTCAGCCTGACAACGGTTCAGGCAAACCGCCGTTTGGCGGACGCCTCGGTGCAGGCGGTTGAGGATTATTATGCCGCGGATAGTCAGGCGCAGTCGATTCTGGCGCGCCTGAGGACAGGGGAACTGCCGGAGGGAGTCAAACAGGAGGACAATCGTTACTCCTATGTATGTCCGATTTCCTCTACACAGGAGCTGCAGGTAGAGGTTGCCGTACAGGGTGCAGAGTATAAGATCCTGCGCTGGCAGGCGGTTTCTTCGGTGGACTGGCAGGCAGACGACACGCTGGACCTGTGGGACGGAATGGATTTTTAAAGGAGGATTTTCATGGATGAACTGATGAATTATTTGAACCGTGCGGTGCAGGATCAGGCGTCGGATTTGTTTATGGTAGCCGGTGGACCGGTGTGTGAAAAGATTGATAAACACATGGTGCCCATTAGCGATGAACGGCTTGACCCTGCACAGTCGGAACGCTTGATTATGGAGCTGTATGCGCTGGCAGGACGAGATCCGGCTGGTTATCAGCAGCGCGGCGACGATGATTTCTCTTTGTCTGTGCCGAATCTCGCCCGTTTTCGAGTCAACACCTATCGTCAAAGAGGCTCTATGGCGGCGGTGGTGAGGGTGGTCGCATTTCATATTCCGGACTGGCAGGAGCTGGGGATTCCAGAACGGATCATCAATCTGGCGAACACCTCTCACGGCATGGTGCTGGTTACCGGAACTGCCGGCAGCGGAAAATCGACCACACAGGCGTGTATCATTGATCGAATCAACCAGACAAGGGACTGCCATATCATTACGCTGGAAGACCCTGTTGAATATCTGCATAGAAACAAGCGGAGCATCGTCAGCCAGCGTGAAATTGCCATTGATACGGAAAACT
The DNA here is from genome assembly GCA_946563605.1 of uncultured Clostridia bacterium. Taxonomy (GTDB): domain Bacteria; phylum Bacillota; class Clostridia; order Oscillospirales; family Ruminococcaceae; genus Negativibacillus. Next base: position 17,900 of record CAMNVW010000008.1, read on the forward strand.
ATCTTTCGGCTCTGCGCGCCAGCCTGCGTCAGGCGCCGGATGTTATTTTGCTGGGTGAAATGCGAGATGCTGAAACTATTCACACAGCGATGACTGCGGCGGAGACCGGACATTTGCTGATTGCAACGCTGCACACCAAGGGAACGGTGAACACCATCGACCGCATTGTGGACTCCTTCCCTGGCGGACAGCAGGAACAGGTGCGGGCACAGCTGAGCATGGTACTGCGGACGGTGGTATCGCAGCAGCTTTTGCCGGGGGTAAACGGCAATCTGGTTCCAGCCTTTGAAGTGATGCAGATGAACAATGCCATCCGCAGTCTGATTCGTGACAATAAGACCCACCAGATTGACAATGCCATTGCCTCTGGCAGCGCAGAAGGGATGATCAGTATGGATCAATCCATCCTTGCGCTTTATAAGGCAGGAAAGATCACAGCGGAAACAGCGGTGCTCTTTGCGGATAATCCAGAGCAAATGCGCCGCAGACTGGTCTAAGACAGAAAAATCCGATAAGGACGATAACCTTTGCGGATTTATAAAATGACACAACAAAACGCCAACCTTGATACAGCGGGTATCAGGGTTGGCGTCCGGTTTTTTAGGATAGTCCATTTACAAGAATGGGTCTATCCTAACACAGAAATGGAAAAGGGCGGTATCGATGAAAGAAATCAGGAAAAAAAGGGCGGTTGCTACGGAATACAGACGGGGAAGGAAGTGATGTGAAGCAAGTATTAAGGAGGACGAACAATGAAACAGCTACCAAATCCAAATGCGATTTTTCCAAATGAATATAAGACGTCGTGCTTTATCAAAAATGTTGTCAAAGCGCCGAATATTTCGATTGGCGATTATACCTGCTATGATGACACCGACCACCCCGAATATTTTGAGCAGAACAATATTTTGTTCAACTATCCAGAGTTTGGCGACCGGCTGGTTATCGGAAAATTCTGCCAAATTGCATCGGGAACAAAATTTATCATGGGTCCGGCAAACCATCGCCTTTGCAGTGTGAGCACCTATCCCTTCAATGTGTTTGGTGGGGCATGGACAGAAAACACACCTGCGCATCTGTTGCAGCTTCCGCATAAAGGCGATACTGTGATTGGAAACGATGTATGGATTGGACGGGAAAGCATCATTATGCCGGGCGTCAAGATCGGGGACAGTGCGATTGTCGCAGCTTATTCGGTCGTTGCCAAGGATGTGCCGCCATACAGTGTGATCGGCGGAAATTCAGCTCGTTTTATCAAAAAACGGTTTGACGAAGAACTGATGGAACTGTTGTTGGCATTAAAGTGGTGGGATTTTGAGCCGAAAAAATTAGTGGAGTTTTTGCCGCTGTTATGTGAGCCTGATTTAGAGCAGGTACGGCAGCGGTTAAAACAGGAACTACTGAGATAAAATCTTGCGGCTCACGACCATTTTTTCAGTCAAGACAAAAGGAGGGAATGTCAGATGTTTTTATATCATGCGTCGCCGGTAAGCGGTATTCAGGTTTTGGAGCCGAGGGTCTCCAACCACGGAGTGCCGCTCATCTACTTTTCGGAAAAGCGGGAAAATGTGCTGGTGTACCTGTCCAATGCCGTCGAGAAGTATTGCAGGGAAACCGGCTTTGCCTACGATGGGATTTGGCAAAAGTGGGGTCCCTATGGATTCACAAAGGACGGCGTGCTTCGTCTGGAGGAATACTATCCCAATGCGACCTACCAGACGTATGCCGGTGTGAAGGCGTATATTTATCGGGTGGAGAAAACCGACCAAATGAAAAAGCTGGGGGACATTCCGTATGCCTACACCAGCGATGTGCCGGTGCCGGTCGTCTCGTGCGAGGTCATTGACGACGCCTACAAGGCAATCTGCGACGCGGTCACACAAAAGAAGATTGAGCTGCTCCGTTTTGAAGAATTAACTCCCAAGCAGCTTGCGTGGAGCAGCAATGCAGCGGCAGAAGAATATCAAAATGCGGTGGATCATCCCGAATACCAGCATTTTTTAAAGGCGAAGTTTCCGGACGTGTGCAAATAAAAGTCTGGATTTTCTCTGGATCGGGTCAATTTTAAAAGTATGCTCTTTCAACAAAAGGACAGCGGCTTTTGCGAAAGCCGCTGTCCTTTTGTTGTATTGGAACAGTGCAATAGTTTATGCCCACTCAAAGTTTTCTTTTCCGGCGCCGAGTTCAAAGTGGTATTTTGCAATACCCAGGTCAATTTTCGTATAAAAGCCGATGCCTGCCTTTGCCGACACCCGTGTGCCGTTGAGGGAAAACTGGAATTTTTGCTGGTTGACTGCTGTCGGTGCAAGAAGCGCCGCTTTGACACCGTTTTTGAACCAGTCGGGGGTTTCTCCTGTGCCGGATACGATCTGTTCAGCCGGCTTCGATTTGTGCACAGCGCCTTGTGTCGCGCCGTAACCCAAGGCAATCACGATGCACAGTTTTTCTCCCCCTGCCACAGAAAAAGCGGTTTTGATTTTGCTGTAAGTCAACGCTGCCCAGCAGGTGTTCAGTCCCAACTGCTGCGCCAACAAAACAAGCCGTTCGCCGTAGTAACCGCATTTTTCATCTGTGTCAGCGCCTTTTTTGCCGACCAACGCAAGATAATTTGTAACGCCGCTGAACTTTCCATAGTGTGCCATAAAACCGCTGAATGCTTTTGGCTCGTTTGTTACAAGCTGAATGTGCAGACCACTTTCATGGTTGCAACGCTCGATTTCTTCTTGCAGCGCAAGGATCGTCTGTGCGTCCAAAGGTTTGTCTTTGTACTGCCGAACGCTGTGGCGCGCGTTCATCGCTTCCATAAGGTTCATATGCTTCCCTCCATAAAATGAATGGCTGCCGCACCCTAGTTTTACAAATTTTTAAATCCGCACAAATCCCTTCAAAAAATTTGCTCTCTGAATTGGTGCGATCATAAAAATTATAATAGCACGTTTAGCAGTGCAAAAGGAGATTCGCAAAGAAAATTTACAAAGAAAACAAGAATTGTTTTTCAGAGGATATTTTTGTACCTTTCAGCCAAAATAAAAGGAAAAGGAGGAAAATGCACATGGATTTTCTCAAGCTTTGTCTGACAACGCTTAGCTCGTTTGTGGTGATGTTTTTAGCAGCAAAACTGATTGGACGCAAGCAGATCTCGCAACTTGATTTTTTTGATTATATCACTGGTATCACCATCGGCTCGATTGCGGCGGAGATGGCGACAGAATTGGAAGCACCGTGGAAACCGCTGACTGCGATGGTGATTTACGGTGTTATCACGCTGCTGATGAGTATTGTTTCCAACAAATTTCCGCGGTCGCGAAAGTATCTGAACGGTGCACCGATCATTCTGATGGACAGCGGAAAGCTTTACCGAGGCAACCTCAAAAGGGCAAGGCTCGATTTGAGCGAATTTATGGTGATGTGCCGCCAGCAGGGTTATTTTGACCTGACCAATATTCAAACGGCTGTTTTCGAGTACAATGGAAAATTGACGATTCTTCCGGTGAGCAGCCAGCGTCCTGCCACACCGAATGATTTAAATCTTGCACCCGAACAGGAACTGTTGTTTACCGAACTGATTATGGACGGTCGGATTCTGGAGGACAACCTGAAACGCATGGGACTGGACCGCACATGGCTGGACAAACGGCTGAAGGAACGGCACATTCATTCGGCGCAGGATGTTTTTCTGGCGGTTTGTGACCGCAATCTGAAATTTGTTTTATACGAAAAACAAGGTGATTAAGCGTTTTGTATCAGCCGCAGGAAATCAGTGAACGTTACCTCTTTATAAAAGGGGATCCGAATGTTCTTATTTTCGGATGAAACGCACACTTTTGTGCAAAACAGTCATAGAATGGTGCAGAGGTGAGAGCGGTGAATCCCTGTGAACTGACGGCTACCATCACAGCGCTTGCAAATGCGATTGCGTGTCGCTTGGGGGATGAGGAATTAAATCTGCTGGGTACAATTCTGACACAGCTTGGAGATACTCTGCTGACGATTTCGGCACAGCATGCAATCTGCAAACAAAACAGCTGCCCCCAAAATCACGCGAAGAATGTATAGGATGCAAAAGGATGTCCCATAATAATGTTGAAATAAAAAAGGAGGCATGGTATCCATGACAAACAAAGAATTGTTATATCTTGAAGACGCACTGGGTCATGAAAAATATTTTCAGACAAAGTGCAAGGAAACCGCAAGCCAACTGCAGGATGCAGATTTAAAGGCGTGTGTTGAACAGATGGCGAAAAAACATCAGCAGATTTTCCAGAGCTTTTATGGACTGCTGTAAGGAGGAACAAAAATGGACGATAAGAATTTGATGGAAAATATCCTTTTGCTGGAGAAGGGCGTTTGCGATCTGTATATGCACGGAACAATCGAATCCTCCACAGCGAATGTGCATCAGGCTTTCAACACCGCACTCAGCGATTCACTGAATATGCAGGATACCATTTACAGTAAGATGTCGGCAAAAGGCTGGTATCCTGCCGAGGAAGTGGAGCAGAACAAACTGACATCAGTAAAAATGAAGTTCGGCTCGCAGAACTAAGTGGGAATCCATCTCTCAAAGCAAACCTGCAAACAGAACAAACATTGATTTCCCTGCATCGGCAGATGGGCTTACACCCAACTGCCGATATTTTTTGGTTAGGAGAAGATTTAAAAGATAGCGGGAAACCAAGCGAAAATGCGACAATTTTAAAAACAAGTCTTTTAAATGTTAAATTATTTTTAACTAATTGACGAAAAATTAGAGTAGGTGTATAATATGGTTAAAATAATAACAAAAGGTACTGACAATTGATAAGGAGGAATTTATTATGATGCTCAAAGACAAAGTAGCTGTTGTTACCGGCGGTACAAGAGGAATTGGTTATGCGATTGTAAAGAAATATCTGGAAAACGGCGCGAAGGTTGTG
>CAMNVW010000009.1 GCA_946563605.1 uncultured Clostridia bacterium
AGCTCCTTTCATTTCTTTTTAACTTACGAGATTATATTATAGCATTCTCGGTGGAAAGTCAATCATAATTATAGATTTTATAAATTGTTCAATAAAAAACTTTAAATTTGTTGAAAATATCTATTGAAAACAACAATAATATCAGTTATAATAAAATCACAACAAAGGTAATATTAAATATAAAAAAGAAAGGGTGATTCTTCATGAAAATGGAACTTGAACCAGTTATAATCCTTTCTGAGGAATCGAAAGTTTCCTCAGAAACAACCTTCACAAAATAACAAAATCCATTCATAAGCGATCGGATAACCTGAAAAGAAATATCAACAGATAATTCAAAAAAATCAGGAGAACAAGGATCGAAAGAAATGAAACAGAAATAAAAATGGAAATGTTATTTTTACAATTTTATATTTAATATGAAGTGAACTTCTGATGGATGTAGTATCAGAAGAAAAAATTGAATATCAAAAAAGCAAAACTCAAAATCTGAAAAATAAAAAAATCAGATTAAAAAATAAATGATATTACCTTTTCATTGTTAATATAGATTTAAAAGAAGAAACCTAGTTAACATTGATTTCAAAATAACTTGTAAGGTGAGACTGATGAAATAGCAGATTACGCGAAGGAAATTCCCCAAAAAAGATAAATACATGAATGAAATGATAGAAAGAAATGTGGTAAGCATGAAAGCATTTCCCAAGAAACCAGACATTCGAGGTTATCTAAAAGAATACTAGGCAAGAAGAGGGAACTACCAATGAACTAGTCTGATACTTTAAAAAGAAATCCTAATAGTTAATAAGCTTCCGATAAGAGCTGTGAGAGATCACAGCTCTTTTTTTATAAAAAAATTGAGTAAGAATTTTTATATAAAAAGGAAGTTCACATCCTGTATGTAGAATCGTAAATGGGAATATGCTATAATGGACAAAAAGAAATCGCTTTTTGAAGTGAAATAAATTAGGAGATGAATCTATGAATTATCCGCTTGTAAGGGAGTGCATCGCGCAGGGCGTGCATTTTTCTTCCATTACAGATAAAAAATTTAAACATAACAGAATGTCGGTCAATTTGATTGTTCGCTTGGAACAAGAAAAAGTGAGCGACCGTGCGGTGGTTCCGTTTATTCTGCGTCAGGGCAGCAAAAATTGCCCCGATTTTACCGAGCTCAATCGAAAGTTATGCGATTTGTACGGCGCATCACTGGATGCAGGCGTCGATAAATTTGGAGAATATCAGCTCATCGAGCTGGGCGTGATCGGTGTGGACAGCCGCTTTGCGCTGGACAACGAGGATATGGTCAAGGAATGTGCATCCCTTTTGGCAGAGATTTTGATGGAACCGAATATTACCGATGGTAAATTCGATGCGCAAAATACCGAATTGGAAAAACAATACCTCCTTGATACGATTGATGCAGAGATCAACGATAAGAGAAATTATGCGTTGATGCGCTGCAAGACCATCATGTGTGAGCAGGAAGGCTGTGCAATCAAGAAATATGGTTCCCGCGAAATGGCTCAGAAAATCACGCCGGAATCTGCGGCAAATGCCTACAAAGAGTTGATGAAAACGGCACAGATCGAAATTATGTTTGAGGGCTGCGGAGATCCAACGCCGGCGAAGGAGATTTTCCGCGAAAAATTCTCCGACCTTGCAAGAGAGTCAATCACGGTGAAAAGCTACTGCGGCAAAGAACAGCAGGGCGAAGTCAAAGAAATTGTTGAGTACATGGATGTCAAACAGGGCAAGCTGGTTATGGGATTCCGCGTGGAAAATGTGACCGACTACGTCAAGATGAACGCGGAAAAAATCGCGGTTGCACTCTTTGGTGGGACGGCAAATTCCCTGCTGTTTAAAAATGTCCGTGAAAAAATGAGCCTGTGCTATTACTGTGCGTCCCGATATGACCGCAATACCGGCATCATGATGGTGGACAGCGGCGTAGAAGCAGAAAATGCACAGAAAGCCAGAGAAGAAATTCTTCGACAGCTTCAAATGATGAAGAATGGTGAATTTGAAGAAAAAGAGATTGAGGAAACCAAAATGCTCCTCAAAACAGCGCTCAAGGCGACAACCGATTCGCTGGGTGCAATGGACAGCTGGTATCTGACACAGATTTTAGGTCAGACTGAGGTTTCTCCAGATATGGAAATCGAGCTGTTTAACAAAGTCACCAAAAAAGATATTGTAGAGGCGGTCAACTGTATTCAGTTGGACACCGTTTATATGCTGATGCCAAATGAGCAGAGCGAAAAGGAGGGAAGATAACATGAAACAGGAGATTGTGCGCTATGAGCGGCTGGGTGAGGAATATGTCCGCGTGGAGCATCCGTCAGGACTGACCATGCTGTTGTATCCGATGAAAGGATTTTCTACATCCTTTGCGATGTTCTCGACCAAGTACGGCTCGATCGACACCTGCTTTAAAACCGATAAGGATGCAGATTTCCTGCAGGTCCCTGCCGGAATTGCCCATTATCTGGAACACAAGATGTTTGAAAGTGAAGATGGGGACGCTTTTGAACGATATGCCCGCACCGGTGCGTCAGCAAACGCATTTACGAGCTTTGATAAAACCTGTTATCTGTTTGCGTGCTCCGATCATTTCCAGGATTCGATGGAAATTTTGCTGGATTTTGTCACCGACCCTTATTTCACCAAGGAAACTGTGGAGAAGGAACAGGGAATTATTGCCCAGGAAATAGGTATGTATGACGACGACCCGGGATGGCGCGTGATGTTTAACCTGCTGGAAAGTATGTACCAGAACAACACTGTCAAGGTCGATATTGCCGGCACAGTGGAATCCATCGCGCAGATTGACGCTCCGCTGCTGTATCGCTGCTACAACACTTTCTATAACCTCCATAATATGGTGCTGACCGTGGCAGGCAATTTTGAAGTGCAGCAGGTTTTGGATGCAGCGGATAAAATTCTGAAAAAAGCAGAGCCGGTTCAAATTGAGCGCAAGGTGGAAGAGGAACCGGCTGCGGTTGTCAGAAAGCGTTTTGTACAGAATCTTCCGGTGGCGGTGCCGATGTTCTATATCGGCTTCAAGAGCCCGAACGCCGGCGAAAAACAGAATATGCTCAATATGACCATGGACGAAATGCTCATTGATATCGTCACCGGCGAAACGACCGAACTGTACCGTTCGCTTTATAACGACGGGCTGATCAACGACGGTTTAGCAGGAGAAACCATGGCAGGCAGAGATTATCTGTGCTCGATGATTTCGGGAGAATCGAAGGATCCTGACGCGGTATATGAAAGGGTATGTCAGGCGTTTGAACAGGTAAAGGCAAATGGCATTGAGGATGAAATTTTTGCGCGTGTCAAAAAGGCAACCTACGGCAGATATTTGGGACTGTTCAGCAAACCGGAATCGGTCGCAAGCGCGATGACAAATTGCCATTTTGCAGGAATAGATGTGTATGACCTGGTGGAATTGGTCGCAAACTGCACCAAAGAACAGTTGGAACAGCGTTTGAGGGAGGATTTTTCTTCTGAAAACAGCACCCTGTCTATCGTGATGGCATAAAACAAAAGGAGCATAACGGTCATGGAACAGATAGCAACGCAAGTTTCTTTTCCCGGGATGGGATTGGAATTTCATGTAAACAGAGTAGCATTTCAACTGGGAAATATTCCGGTGTATTGGTACGGCATTTTGATTGCCCTTGGATTTATTCTGGCAATTTTATATGTTAATCGTCGAGCAAAGGAGTTTGGTGTTGACGCGGACAGAATGCTTGACGTTATTATCGGCGGTGCAATCGGCGGCGTGATTGGCGCAAGAGCCTATTATGTATTGTTCCGCTGGGAATATTACGGTCAGAATCTCGACCAGATTTTGAATACCAGAAGTGGCGGAATGGCGATCTACGGCGGCATCATCGGCGGTCTTTTGTGCGGAATTTTGATGTGTAAGCTCCGCAAGGTAAAGGCTTTTCCGGCGGTAGATCTTGCGGCGGGCGGATTTTTGATCGGACAGGCAATCGGTCGTTGGGGCAATTTTGTCAATATAGAGGCGTTTGGTTCCAACACAAGTCTGCCGTGGGGAATGTCCTCGGAAAGCATCACCTCTTACCTGAGCGCACATGAAGCGGAACTGGAAGCACTTGGCATGAGCATTGACCCGAATATGCCGGTACATCCGACCTTTTTGTATGAATCGCTTTGGTGCCTGTTAGGCTTTGCAGTGATTGCATGGTACACCAAGCGGCGTAAATTTGACGGCGAGTTGATTTTGCTGTACCTGATCTGGTACGGTGCAGGAAGAACCGTCATTGAAGGGTTCCGCACCGACAGCCTGATGATTCCAAACACCTCACTGAGAGTTTCTCAGGTGCTGGCGGCAACAATTGTTATCGTCGGCGTGATTTTGTGGGTCTATAAAAGAGCAAAAGTCAAAAAAAAAGGCGTTCATCTTTTCGTGGACAGCGAAGAAGGTCAAATGATTTTGGCAGGAAACTTTTATCCAAAGAAAAAAGCTGCTAAAACACAAGCAGATTCGGCGGAAATGCCTTCCGAAAAAACAGATTCTGAAAAAGCAGTACCTTCAGCAGAATCGGAACCTCAAACAAACGAACAGGAAAATTTCCCGGGAAATGAAGCGGCTGAACAGCAGGAAACAGAAGTTTCAGAGGATGTTTCCTCTGAGGAATAAAGAAAATAAACAGGTGTATTTTGCATGAAGGAGGAATCGGAATGGCGACAATCATGGACGGCAAAGCCCTTTCACAAAAACTCAAACAGCAGATGAAGCTTCGTGTCGAGGAGATGAAACAGGCAGGTATTATGCCAAAACTTGTGGTTGTTTTGGTGGGAAATGACCCAGCATCCCACGTCTATGTGCGCAACAAGCACAAAGCCTGCAATGAAGTCGGCATCCTTTCCGAGGTCATCGAGCTGCCGGAGGAAACCAGCCAGCAGACGCTTTTGGAGATTATCGGCAAGCTCAATCAGGACAGCACCGTGGATGGAATTCTGGTGCAGCTGCCGCTTCCAAAGCAAATCAACGAAAAGACGGTTCTGCGCGCGATTTTACCCGAAAAGGATGTGGATGGATTCCATCCGGTCAATGTGGGCTTAATGAGCATTGGCGACGAGGGCTTTGCGCCTGCGACGCCGAGCGGCATTATTGCAATGCTTCACGAGTACCATATTCCGATTGCAGGAAAAAACTGCGTGATCATTGGACGCAGCAACATTGTCGGAAAACCGATGGCAGCGCTGATGCTCCGGCATGACGCGACGGTAACAAGCTGTCACTCCAAAACAAAGGATCTGGCACAGCATACCAGACAGGCGGATATTGTGATCGTCGCGGCAGGCAGACGCAATGTTCTGACAGCGGATATGGTCAAGGAAGGCGCGGTGGTGATTGACGTCGGCATGAACCGCAATGACGAAGGAAAGCTGTGCGGAGATGTGGATTTTGCGGCGGTGAAGGAAAAAGCGTCGTATATCACACCGGTTCCAGGAGGTGTTGGTCCGATGACCATTACCGAGCTGCTCGAAAATACCATTCTGGCAGCACAAAGGCATCATCGGGCTTAAAAAGGAGTTCTAAAAAGGGCGGCAGGTGAAACTTTGCCGTCCTTTGTGCTTTATGGGGAGAAACAGGCTCAAAAAAGAGCGGATTTTCGGCATAAAAAGGACGTTTTCCTGCTTGACAAGCAACAAATGATATGGTAGGATAAATTGTACCGCATGTAACGGGCTTATCAAGTGTGCGCTGAAGAGAGCACCGCCTGACGAAAACAGCGAGTTTAAACAGAAAGAGGAATTTTATTATGTACGCAATCATCAAAACCGGCGGCAAACAGTATCGCGTATCTGTAGGCGATGTAGTTTATGTTGAGAAACTCAATGCACAGGAAGAAGAAAACGTTGAATTTGACGTAATCGCTCTTGGCAAAGAGGATGGTATGGTAGTAGGCACCCCAGTTGTAGAGGGCGCTAAAGTTGCCGGCAAAGTTCTCAAAAACGGCAAAAGCAAGAAGATCACTGTATTTACTTACAGATCCAAAAAAGACAGCAAACGCAAAATGGGTCACAGACAGCCATATACAAAGGTTGAAATCACTGCTATCAACGCATAATGATCCATGCACGATTTTTTAAGGCTGAAGAAAAACTGATGGGATTTTCCATCAGCGGCCACGCAGGATATGACGACTATGGTCATGATATTGTCTGCGCTTCAGTATCCTCGGCAGTACAAATGACTGCAAACGGCATTACAGAGATCCTAAAACTTGGGGCAGATGTAACCGTAGAGGAAAATTTAATAAGAATGATGCTCTCAAAAAAGGACGCACAAAAGGGACAGGCGTTTATGCAGGCGCTGCTGCTCCATCTAAAACTTTTGGCGGAAGATTATGAGGGTACGATCCAGGTAAATATTTCGGAGGTGTACAACAATGCTTAGACTTAGCATGCAATTCTTTGCTCATAAAAAAGGTGTTGGTTCCACAAAGAACGGCCGTGACTCTGAATCCAAACGTCTCGGCGCAAAACGTGCAGACGGTCAGTTCGTACTGGCTGGCAACATTCTGTACCGTCAGAGAGGAACCCATATTCATCCAGGAGAGAACGTAGGCATCGGCAGCGATGATACTCTGTTTGCTCTGACCGACGGTAAAGTTAAATTTGAGCGTATGGGCCGTGACCGCAAGAAAGTAAGCGTTATTCCGGTTCAGTAATTTTTAAAACACAGTAAAAATCCCGAGATTTGTGTCTCGGGATTTTTTTGAGTTTCAGGAAAGGTTACGTGTGATGTTACAGTTTCAAGAGTTGAAGGTTGATTCAATGACACTTGAAGAAGCCAGAGAAATGTGCGGCTGGGTATATTCGGACAAGTACAGCGTTTATAATCTTGATTGGGATGAAAGTGTAAAGCATGGCTATGCTTTTACTAACGAAAAGGTGCTCCAGGAAGAATATAAAAGCGTATACAGCGGCGGTGAGCTGGTGGCGTTTTTCCGTTTGCACAAAGGAAAGGAAACTGTTTCGGTTGGGATAGCGATAAAACCAAGCTTATGAGGACAGGGAAACGGTAAATTGGTGATGAAACTGGCGCTGGCAGACTATCATCAAAGGTACGATGGGATACCGCTTGTCCTGATGGTTCGCAACTGGAATATGTGCGCAATCAAGTGTTATCGCTCCTGCGGCTTTGTGGAAACAGGAAGCTGCGTGATGAACACACCAAGCGGAAAAGCAGATTTTATTCGCATGGAATATCGTCAGGACAGAAAATAAATTGCAAGGCTTGTTGAAGTGTAGTACAATAGAGCTTGCATACCGAAGCAAGGGATGGTTTATTTTATGAAAACGCTCAACCGCAGTTTGAAGCTCGCAAGTCTTCCGATTTGGATGTCGTCCTTGTCCACAGGCAAAGCGGCTGATTGCAGTGCGTCTTTTGCTCTCCCTTTCACTCAATGTGCTGGGTGCGGTATTTGTCTTGATTATGATGCGGCGATTTGGCAACAATATGATGATGATTGGAGTTATCTGCCTTGTTCCGTCCATGCTGCTGACGTGGATGATGCCATCTATCGGAGCTGCGACAAAACATTTTGGAGAAAGACGGTCGTTTTTGGCAGCGGGTATCATTGCAATTGTGTTTTTAATTGCAATGTCAGCCAGCACGATGCCGCTGTTTTTCGGACTGGGATGGTCGGGATATTCCTTTTCGGTGACAGCCATGACCCTTTCGCTCGATGCAGCCTTTTCAAAGCAGACACCCGAAAAAGACACAGGCGCATACAGCGGCATCTATTCGTGCAGCATCAATCTGGGCAGTATGCTCGCATCGGTGCTGGGAGGATTTTTTTGCAGAAAATCGGTGAGGCAGCGCCATTTTATGCTGCTGCGATTTTGCTGCTGGTGACAGCGACATTTTTCCTTTCTCTAAAGGAGGAAATATTTCCCGAGCAATAAAATTCCTTTTCCGCGCGGAAGGGGAACAGACGGCAAGGGCTATTTTTGATAGCGTGATTTTGTGCTTTTCTTGCCGCACAGCACAAAATGAGGCAGGAGCGGCAAATAATGAAAAGAGGCGAAAAAAATGTTTATTGATAAAGCGACGATTAAAGTTCAGGCAGGCGCTGGCGGAAACGGCGCAGTTTCTTTCCACAGGGAAAAATTTGTCGCGGCAGGAGGCCCTGATGGCGGTGATGGCGGCAGGGGCGGCAATATCGTTTTGCAGGGGTGCGAAAGCATCAACACATTGATTGATTTTAAGTACAAGAAAAAATTCGTTGCGCAGAACGGTCAGAACGGCGGCACCAACCGCTGTTTCGGAAAGAGTGCGCCGGATTTGGTTATCAAGGTTCCGGTCGGAACAGTCGTTAAAAACGCGGAGAGCGGTCAGGTAATGGCAGACATCGTGGACGAAACACCGGTGATTATCGCACACGGCGGAAAAGGCGGCTGGGGCAACAGCCACTTCGCAAGCCCGACAAAACAGATCCCGCGTTATGCAAAACCAGGTATTCCAGGTGAAGGCTTTGAATTGATTCTGGAATTGAAACTCTTGGCGGATGTTGGCTTGGTCGGTTATCCGAACGTCGGAAAATCCACGCTGATTTCGGTCGTCAGCGGTGCGAAACCGGTCATTGCAAACTATCATTTCACGACTCTGACGCCGGTTTTGGGCGTTGTAAAGGTGGCGGAAGAAAAATCCTTCGTCATGGCGGATATTCCGGGACTGATCGAAGGTGCAAGCGACGGTGTCGGCTTGGGTCACGAATTTCTGCGCCATGTGGAACGCTGCCGTTTAATCGTTCATGTGGTGGATGTTTCCGGCTGCGAGGGCAGAGATCCGAAAGAGGACTTCAAAACCATCAACAACGAACTGGCGAACTTCAGCGAGGAGCTTTCCACCAGAGAGCAGATCGTGGTAGCGAACAAGAGCGACATCGCCACACCGGAGCAAATCGAAGATTTCAGAGCATTTGTGGAACAGCAGGGCTGTCCGTTCTTCTGCATTTCCGCAGCAACAAGACAGGGCACAGAGCCGCTGATCCATGCGATTTCGCAGAAACTGGACGAGCTGCCGCCAATCAAACGCTTTGAGGTAAACTATGTTCCTGTGATGCCGGAATCCGGAGAGGACAAATGGAAGTTCGATGTCAACGTGGATGAGGACGGTGTTTATGTTGTCGAAGCGGATTGGCTGGTCAAGGTACTTGGCATGGTCAACTTGGAGGACGAGGAATCTCTGGGATATTTTCAGCGTGTTCTGCGTCAGAGCGGCATTATTGACCGTTTGGAGGAAATGGGAATTCAGGAGGGCGATACCGTTAGCATCCTGAACTTTGAGTTTGACTATATCCGATAAGGATGCAGTCAAAAATCCCAGCAATGCGCAGGTAGGGAAAGGAATGTTGGATACGGAATCAATCAACAATAATCAGGTGGACGTCAGACTTTACAGTCCGCAGGCGCTTGCTTTTTTGGGCGACGCGGTGTATGAGATATTAGTCAGGGAAAGGCTGGTTCACCGGGCAAATATGCCGGCAAGCAAGCTGCATTTGAAAGCGGTCGAGCAGGTGCGTGCCTCCTATCAAAGCAAAGCTTATGCGGTGATCGAACCGCTTTTAAGCGAGGAAGAACAGGCAGCGATGAAGCGCGGAAGAAATATCAGTTCGATCAAACCTCCCAAGAATGGAAATATGCTTGATTATCGCCGTGCAACAGGCTTGGAATGTTTGTTTGGCTATCTTTATTTGCAGGGCAAAATGGAAAGAATCAAGGAACTGTTTCTCTGCATTGAGGAAGCATTGGAGCAGACGCTTTAAATTTTATGGCAATCAAAAAAGGTATTGGCAGGGTCTAACCTGTCAATACCTTTTTTCAATTACAGCTGATTGCTAGTTTCTGACATTTGGGTTGTCTGGGTGTTCCGTTTTGCAGTTCTTAACTTCATCTTTACAGTTTCTACTGGTCTGGATAGTGGTATTAGTGGTATTATCCTTGTGGCAATTTTTTTCGTTTTTTCTAGCCATGTTTCATCCATCCTTTTGAATTGATTTGTCGGTTTTTTTGACCGCACTCATAGTATGAGATTTTTGGGTAAAGATATACATCAGACAAACTTGTTTTGATACGAAGGATGTTTTTGGAAGAATAGACTAAATTTTGATTGGAAATTTTTCACAAAAATTATGGAAAATCTCTTGCAAATAATATACCAATGTGGTATCATTTGTGATGAGGAAAACCTCAAAAACATCGAGATCAAAAGTTTTGAATTTGATAAAAAATTAAGGAGGAAAACAATCATGAAAAAATGGGTTTGCAAAATCTGCGGTTACGTTTATACAGGTGAGACACCTCCGGAATTTTGCCCACAGTGCAAAGCTCCAGCATCTAAATTTGAAGAACAGGCTCAGGGTGAATTTACATGGGCTGATGAACACAGAATTGGCGTTGCAGAAGGCGTAGACGCAGAGATTCTGGAAGGTCTGAGAATGAATTTCCAGGGCGAATGCACAGAAGTAGGTATGTATCTGGCAATGTCCCGTCAGGCTGCTAGAGAAGGCTATCCAGAGGTTGCTGAGTACTACAAAACAGCTGCTTTTGAAGAGGCTGAACACGCTGCTAAATTTGCAGAACTGCTGGGCGAAGTTGTTACAACTTCCACAAAGAAAAACCTGGAACTGCGCGTAGCTGCTGAAGCAGGCGCTTGCGCTGGCAAAAAAGAAATTGCTACAAAAGCAAAACAGCTCGGACTGGATGCAATCCATGACACCGTTCATGAGATGGCAAAAGACGAAGCTCGTCACGGCTGTGCTTTCCAGGGTCTGCTCAACAGATACTTTGGTAAATAATCGCTGAAATAAAAAATGGGCAGAATCCGTTGGATGCGGTTCTGCCCATTTTTTGTAAGCCGGCTTCAAGCCGGTTTTGAAAAAAATTGAGTAAAACTTTCTTATATTAAAATAACAAAAAAGGAGATCGAACGATGATTCTGGTATTGGAATATCCAAAGTGCAGCACTTGCAAAAAGGCGGTCAAGTGGCTTTGCGACAATCACATCGAATTTGAGGACCGCCACATCGTGGAACAGAATCCTACCGAAGCGGAGCTGACCGCGTGGTATCACAAAAGCGGACTGCCGCTCAAACGCTTTTTTAACACAAGCGGCAATCTTTACAAGGAACTTGGTTTAAAGGATAAACTGCCGCAGATGAGCGAAGAAGAACAGTTACAGCTGCTTTCCACAAACGGAATGTTGGTCAAACGTCCGCTGGTGATCGGCGAAGATTTTGTTCTGACCGGTTTTAAGGAAGCGGACTGGGAAAGACTGAAACCATAAAATAGCGATAAATAACAACAAAGCGGTTGGATGCTCCAACCGCTTTGTTGCCAGTATAGTATAGTGAAAATAGGAGAAGGCAATCATAAGATATGATATGTTCATAATATAACAGATAAATATGAATGTTTTATGGAATAACGCTGAAAGAAAGATGAAAGATTCCAAGTCGTTTTCATTCTCAGTTTCTAGAAAATGCGCGAGTTGATAAACGAGGACATCTTCCGGTAGAGCAAAAGCGTCATCGCGGATAAAATCAAGCCTTTGATGAGATTAAAAGGAGCAGCGCCGAAAATGACATAGGCGTTCAGGCTGTTGATCATCGGGTTGACTGCGCTGCAAGCATCAATGATTGCCTGCAACGGCATGACTTTGGAGTAAAACGGAATCAGCATGAATTTGTTTGCCAGAGAACCGACAACGGTGATGGTCGCAGCACCTGCTAAAACCGAAAGCACAACGCCCTTTGTGGAGCGGTTTCTGCGGAAGATCAGCGAGGACACCACTGCAAACGAGGAGAGCACGATGATGTCTGCAAGCTCTCCGACACAGCCGGTCTGGCTGGAGAACATATGGACAATATCCTTGATGACCGTCACATAGATGGCAGGTATAGGACCGTACATAAAGCCCATAATGAGGATCGGTACACCGCTTAAATCTACCTTCAAAAACGGCGGCATGAACGGAAGCGGCATCTCGAAGAACATTAAGATGGTGGAGATTGCTGCAAACACACCAACTAAGGTGATCATCTGCACCTTGGAAACGGAACGGAAGGGTTTGTTTGTTAAAGCTGCGTTGGAAATGTTTTCTGAAGTTGTGTTGGACATAAAAAAGCATCCCTTTCTCGATACCGGCAAAGCCGGAACAGTCAATTTTTCAGAGAAGGTCTGTGGTTTTCAAAAGCGATGATCATACAAAGGCATAAAAAAGCTCCCCGAAAATTTTCAGGGAGCGAACGTGCAAAATGAACACACCGTTTCTTCATACCGGACTTTACCGTTGGTTTGGGGATCGGACCCAATCTGCCGAATATCGGCTCGCGGACTCGTGGCTGACTGCCCATTACCGCCAGTGAGGAATTGCACCTCGCCCTGAAACAGACTTTCTTTTGATATTCAATTTTGAAAAACAATGGCAAAACGTTTCATCAAGATCTTTCAAGCACATTATATACGAGGGTATCTGAAAAGTCAAGGATTTTTGCACAAGTTCTTTGTGAAAGTTGCAACAATTAGCGGGCCGTTTGTCCAAAAGATATCACAGGAAACGACAGAAAAAAGATGCTCCGAATCCAATCAATGAAAACAGAATGGCGAAAACAGCGCCGAACAGCACATCTCTGGGAAAATGAACGCCGGCAATAACGCGGGAGACGGCGGTGAGGATGGCGCAAAACAGGGCAAGCAGTACGAGCCCCAAAGGAAACGCGCCTGACAGACAGCGCCAGAATAAGGCGCAGGTGATTAGAAAGGCGCTGGCAGTGTGCCGGCTTGGAAAGGAACATCCGGCTTTATGAGAGAGCAAAGGCGTAAATTCAAAACATTCCGCAGGACGGGGGGCATTGATTTTTTTGCGCAGGACGCTTACCAAGACCAGTCCAGCGGCAGGAACAAGAAAAAAAGAAAAACCTTCCAAGGAAGCAGATTGAAAAAAGCTGCAAAATACGCCGATGCTTCCCAAAGCATACAAAAGAAAAAGGACATTGGGAAACAGTCGGCAAAGAGCCGTGATTATTTTCTTGCGGAGTGGGGTTTTGCAGATCCAATTTGTGAGAGACTGATACCGTGGTTGATTCATAAACGAGCCTCCTGAAGCATAAAATGAAGAAAAAAGAAGGGGGAAGCAGGGAATGGAACAATGGGTGATTGAAACGATGCAGTCGATGGGAGAATGGGGTTTTATTGGGATTTTATTTTTGATGGCGGCAGAGAACATCTTTCCGCCGATTCCCTCGGAAATTGTCTTGACCTGTGCAGGATTTTTGACCACCTGCACCGTCTTGACAAAATCGCAGGCAATCCTTTCGGCAACGCTGGGTTCGTTGCTTGGCGCGGTGGTTCTATATGGTTTTGGCAGGATGCTGCCGGTGGAAAAGATGCAGAAGCTCGGATTTAAACGAGAGGAAATTGAAAGCGCGAGCGAATGGTTCAACAAAAAAGGAAAAATCGCAGTGCTGCTGTGCCGGTGTGTGCCGGTGGTGCGCAGTTTGATTTCCATTCCGGCAGGCGCAGCAAAGATGAAGATGATACCGTTTTTGCTTTTGACCACCATCGGGACAGCTCTCTGGGACACGGCGCTGATTTTCGTCGGTGCGGCGGCAGGAAGCTCCTGGCGGATGGCGGCAGGGAAATTCCACTACGAAAGCGCAGTAGGTCTGCTGGTGGTTTTCTCGTTTGCGGTGACGCTTTTGCCGATTTATTATCTCAAAAAGAAACGGAAAAACAGCTAGTGCAGCAGCGAAGGTGCGGCAGATTCTCCCAAAACAGAAAATCGACGAAGAAAAAGGGCTGTACTTCGGCTGAAAACCGAGGTGCAGCCCTTTTGGGTATGGATTTTTTGCAAAACAGTTTTTGCAAAAACGATTATTTTACAAAAACCTTTTGGATTTCGCTTACATAGACGTCGTGAAAATCTTTCAGCGGATAGCAGGCGGAAATCAGGGAAGAATCCGCAAAGCAATCCTCTTTGAGTGTCTGGACGTACAGCTTGCGGCAGATGAGCACAGTGGTTGCTTCTTCAAAGCAAGGCACGCCGTCGATATGGGTGAGGGTCAGACCGGATTTTTGAATCTTATCCTCGTCACGGCCAGAGATTCTGCCAAGGTAGGTCATCTCCTGCATCTTGTCGCCGCCGAAAAAGCACAGTGAAAAGGTATCGCTGTGATCTACAAATTCTTTGGTGTAACGCTGCGGACGGATGAAGGTAAAAGCAACGTCTTTGTTCCAAAGATGTCCCAAGCCGCCCCAGCTTGCGGTCATGGTGTTGGCAACCGGTTTGCCGTCGATTTCCTTTTCGGCACAAATCAGCATCCATTCCTTGCCGATGCTCTGGAAAACGTTGGTATTGAGTTCGTTAGCTGAAATTTCGTGAAAATGATTCATAAAAAATCCTCCCTGAAAAAGATTCAATGCGTACCCAAAATGATGATTATACTATCCTTTATTTTATCGCATCTGTGGGAGATGTCAAGGAAAAACTGCGCTATCCAAAAGCCGCAAGCAGGTTTTCCAGCGCGCTGTCTGAAAGGGAGAGCGTCGCGTCAGGATTGCGGACAAATTCCGGCAGGATCGCTTTGGCAGGCTGTTTGCTTATCTCGGCTAAGAAAGCGGCAGCCTGACGGCGCACGTCATAATCGTGGAAAACAAGGTCGGTGTCGCACAGGTTGACGACTGCCGAAAAAAGCTGCTGAGAGTTTTCTTCAAAAAGCTGCTCCAAGTGTTGGTTGATGACTTCCGCCAGCATTTGGCTTAAAAATTCACCCTGCTTGATTTGAGTGGAGGGCGTTTCAGAGGTAAGCCAGGTGAAAAAGCGTCGTCCGTCCAAGATTTGAAGCCCCTTCTGCAAAACAATGGGGATATCATCTATCACCATCGGGAACGGATTTTCGAGTGTCAGCTGAACCGTGCCGACCGCGTCAATCAGTTTTGGCACATTTGTGCGCGCAAGACGCAGGTAATTTTGCGGCAGGATGCCGTAGGTTTGGAACAAAGCCGTTTGAACGCCGGAAATGTCGTGCGCCTGATAGATCTTTTCGACCGGTTCACTGACATGGTTCAAGGTGAGAACAAGATTATTTGGAAACGGGAAGATGAAGATATTGCCGCTGACCGGCTGAAACCGCAGCAGAAAAAACAGGTTGGGAGAAGGGGTATCCTCGCACAGCAGCAGCGTCATGCAGTCGGATTCATCGGGGAGATAAAGGTTGGAGGAAGTTTCTGCGGGTGCAACGGAGGACATAGAGGACGCAGTGGG
Organism: uncultured Clostridia bacterium; assembly: GCA_946563605.1. GTDB lineage: Bacteria > Bacillota > Clostridia > Oscillospirales > Ruminococcaceae > Negativibacillus. The sequence continues at coordinate 15,320 of CAMNVW010000009.1, forward strand.
ATGAATCAGCAGCAGCGCCGCCATCCAAACCGTGATGAAACATAAAAAAGCCGAGGTGAATGCCATACAAAAAGTACGCAGGCGAGAGGGTGAATTCATAGAAAAACCTCCTTGAGTCAATCCTTTGATGGTAAGATCATCCAAAAGGATTGGCTCAAGGAGGTTTTGTTATACAGGTAAGGAGTGCGGAGGGGTTTGAAAGTCGGTTGTCAGATGGATATTTCCCAGGAAATAGGGGATGGACGGGCAATATTTCCTAGGAAATAAGGAATGTTCGTTTTTCTGCGACTCAATATTTCCTGGGAAACATTTCCCGGGAAAAGAGGAGTTTCCTACAAAGAAAAAGGCACAGCCTTATGACTGTGGTTTTAGCTGCTGACCTGCATGGTCAACGGTGCTGCTGTCGGGGTAGATGAGCTCGCCGACGGGGACAAGCTGAATACCGAGCTGGTCTGCGGTGTCCAAAATCAGCGGAAGCGCCTGCGCGGAATGTTCTGCACCGGCATGAAGCAGGATGATAGAACCTGGAGCGAGATCTTTGCGCACACGTTCGGCAATCTCGGAGGCCTCCAAACCCTTCCAATCGAGGGTGTCAAGATTCCACTGGATGGGAATACAGCCGCTTTGGTGGATGCTTTTAATCACAAGGTCGTTGTAATCGCCGGATGGCGGACGAAACAAAACGGGCGTTTGAGAGCAGGCGTTTTGAATGGCGGCTCGTGAAGCGGAGATCTCCTCCAAAATCTCCTGCTGTGAAAGCGAGCTCATGTCGCGGTGGGAGTTGGAATGACTGCCGATTTCATGTCCGGCAAGGGCGATGGTTTTTGCAGAATCAGGATATTTCTGCGCCCATTCGCCCAACAAAAAGAAGCTCGCTTTGATGTTGCGCTGGGCGAGTGCGGCAAGCATATCGGGAATATCCGCGTCATCCCATGCGCAGTTGATGCCAAGTGCCGCCTTTTTTTCATCGGTCTGCACCGAATAGATGGGAAGCGAACGCCTCGAACCGGAGGAGAAAACGTCCTGTATCTCTGGCAGACGAAAAGCGGAGATGAGCGTCAGCAACAGCGCGGCACAAAAGGATACGGTCAGGATATGGCTTGCTTTTAGGGTGATGATTTTCATAAACAATCCCTCCGGTGAAAACGGATTTTTAATAAAAGTTTTTGGTCAAGCTTTTTTCAAAAAGCTTGCGGATTCCAAAGGCAGAGCCTTTGGTCGCACTCCGCAGAGTGCGACATATCCCCCCAATAATATAAAAAAATAAAAAACGTTCGGGGTACTGTGTAAAAACAGCGCTGTGGTACGGGAGTACCGTTTCACGAAGTGAAACACCTTAATAAAAACAATATAAAAAATAAAAATCTTCAGAGAACTGCCGCATCAATTTGTAATTGTTTGTTTTTGAAAAAGGGTAAGCGAAAGCCGCTGTCGCGGTGTGCTGCCGCACAGGTGCGCTGGATGGGAGATTGTGCCACTGACCATTTTCTTTTTATTATTTATTTTTATAAGGTGTGTCGCACTCTGCGGAGTGCGAGCAGGAGCTCTGCTCCTGCACCTCGCAATTTTTTGAAAAAAATTGAGTAAAACTTTTATAACAAAAGCATATGCGAAATCGCAGAGGAATAGCACGGATGATCTTTAAATCTGTGTGCAGGAAGAAAGAAAATCATCGACTGCCTTATTAAATGCATCGGGGCACTTTGCGGCGCAGAAATGGTCGGTATCTTTCAGGCAAATCAATTTGGCATTGGGCAGGGAATCCGCAATCAGGCGGCTGTGGCGGTGCTTGATCATATCATGTTCACCGACAATGACTAGGGACGGCATAGTAAGTGCAGACAGCTCCTTGGGGAGAATGTGCGGATGGTTGACCATCAATCCAAGGATGGCAAGATGCTTTGCAGCGTCCTCACTTTTTGCGGCAAACAGTTTGCAGAGCCAATATCCCAGCACGACGGGCAGCTGTACCAGCGGCTTTACGCCGGAGGGGTTAAGATTTGCGCCGTTTAAAATGAGCGAACAAACGCGCTCGGGGTGTTGCAGGGCAAAGGTGAGCGCGAGGTTGCCGCCGTCAGAAAAGCCGAGCAGGTGCGCCTGTGTGAGATGCAGCGCATCCATCAGGCGCAATAAATCCTGCGCAAAGATGGAAAAGTCAAGATCGCTTTGTCCGGCGGTGGATTTTCCATGACCGCGGGTGTCCATCAAAACAAGACGATACTTTGGGGCAAAAAAGGAAAGCTGATGCGCAAAGTAGCTGTGATCCTCCCCGTTGCCGTGCAGAAAAATGAGTGTCTGCGCTCCCTCAAATGGCGGCAGATTGTCGATGTAAAAAATCTGCGCGTCAGCACTTTGCAAAAATTTTCCCTGCAAAATTTCCATAAAACATCCTCCTTTAAAAATGTGAATAGACCGTAAAAGATGCTTTTTATTATAGCTTGGAATTTTATGGAAGTCAAATTTTCCTTGAAATCACAGGGAAAATCAGATATACTAAGCTTAAACGCAGGGACAAAGGTCAAGGAAAGGTCTCGGCAGGGATACAGGACAGAAAAACACGGGAGGATTTTTATGAATAAAAAATGGAAGACTGCCGCGATTGCGCTATTATGCACCATTGCGGTTTTGTCCACAGGATATTCTGCAATCACGCTGCACCGCGTAAGACAGCTGGAAAATCAGGTCTTGAGAGTGCAGCAGATGGTTACAGGCATTGACAGCGATATCAAATCCACGCTCAATTCGGCGATCACCACCATTACGGAAAGCGCACAGGAAACGGCGAGCATCGTATCGGATTATCAGGTCAAATGGGGCGAATGTAATCACGACGACAAAACTATGCAGATGACCGTCCGCATCATGCCAAAGGAATATAACGACAACACACAGGTTCGGGTGCGCTGCGGCGGTTATTCCACAAGAGGACAGGGCTATGACATGGTTTTTGACTGCGAAGGTTTTGAAGAGCGCAGCGCTGAGGCGGTTCGGGTGGAATCCGGCGTCTATGAGGCGGATATGACCATTCCGCTGGCGGATTATGTCAGCCTGACGGCGGAAGTGCAGGATGAAAATGGTATTCAGCAACAAAAGCTGGATGACCAGTATGGCGCATGGAACTTAAAGCTGCTGCATCCGCAGATGGAAGGCGGCTTTAGAATTTTGAGTACATCAGCCTCGAACAAGACCACGGTCAAATACACAGGGTATGCTTCGGTATACCTGATGACAAGCTACGATGCAGGCGGCGTTTCGCAGGAACCGGAAATGGTCGGCGGCAGCATCACAATGTACTTGAACAACGAGAAGATTTTGACCAAGGATTTGAATGAAACCGAGCGGTCGGACGGCGACGAAACCAAAAAGACAGACGACAGCGAGCTGGCGCAGGAAAGAGTCATTTCGGTATCGGGCGATGTATACCACGCATGGAACAGCGACAGCAATGCTCAGCTTGAGTGGGACGACAAGCTCAGCGGACTCAAAGACGGCGATGAGGTTCGCTTCATCATGCGTATTCAGGATGAAAACGGCTTTACCTACGAACAGGAAGTGTATCGCGGGCAGTTCACCGTAGAGAACGGCTGGCTTAAGACAAACCAGGAATCTTACAACAGTGAAATCTTAGTGAAGTAACGGTGTTTATCCGTCCGAGAGAAAAATTTGAAAAACTTTTCTCTCGGACTTTACAAATCAGCAGGGAAGGGTATATAATACTTTTATGTACAGCAGAATAAAGAAAAGCGCGATGATGGAAAAGGTCATGGCAGAGAGGTTCTCAAGAGAGTTGGCGGAGGGTGCGAGCCAACAGGACTGTGCGATGATTTCCGCTTCCGGAGCGTTCGGCGATGAGTCGAGGGTCAGCGTCCCATACCGCGCTTACAAAGAGGCAGGGTGAGGAAAACATCTCTCTGCAATTTGGGTGGCAACACGGAAAGTTCCTTTCGTCCCATTGGCTGGACGGGAGGTTTTTTTATTTTCAGCTTGCCGCAAACAGATTTTACAATGCAATTTTTTAAGGAGGATATAACAAATGTTGGACATCAAACTGGTCAGAGCAAATCCTGACCTCGTAAAAGAAAATATCAAGAAAAAATTCCAGGACGAAAAGCTGGTTCTGGTCGATGAAGTGCTGGAGCTGGACAAACAGTTCCGCGATGCAAAATCCCGCGGAGACTATCTGCGCGGACAGAGAAACACCCTCTCCAAACAGATCGGTGGTCTGATGGCAAAAGGTCAGAAAGAAGAAGCCGAGCAGGTAAAAAAACAGGTCACAGAGATGGCGCAGGAGCTTGCTGATCTGGAGGTCAAAGAAGAAGAACTGACTGCGCAGATCAAAGAGCGCATGATGGTGATTCCAAACATCATCGACGAATCGGTTCCAATCGGTAAGGACGACAGCGAAAACGTGGAGGTCGAGCGTTTTGGCGAGCCGGTTGTTCCTGAATTTGAGATCCCATACCATGTTGACATCATGGAAAGACTGAACGGCATTGATCTGGACAGCGCAAGAAAAACCAGCGGCAACGGATTCTACTATCTGCGCGGCGACATCGCAAGACTGCATTCGGCAATCCTGTCCTACGCAAGGGATTTCATGATCGACCGCGGTTTCACCTACTACATCCCACCATTCATGATTCGTTCCAACGTTGTAAACGGCGTTATGAGCTTCTCTGAAATGGAAAACATGATGTACAAAATCGAGGGTGAGGATCTCTACCTCATCGGCACCAGCGAACATTCCATGATTGGCAGATTCATCGATACCATTTTGGATGAATCCGAACTGCCGCAGGCTCTGACAAGTTACTCCCCATGCTTCAGAAAAGAAGTAGGCGCGCACGGCATCGAGGAAAGAGGCGTTTACCGCATCCATCAGTTTGAAAAACAGGAGATGGTTGTTGTCTGCAAACCGGAGGAGAGCAAGGAGTGGTTTACAAAGCTGTGGACCAATACCGTTGATTTCTTCCGTTCGATGGACATTCCTGTCCGCACACTGGAATGCTGCTCGGGTGACCTTGCAGATTTGAAGGTAAAGAGCCTTGACGTAGAGGCATGGAGCCCACGCCAGCAGAAATATTTTGAGGTAGGAAGCTGCTCGAACTTGGGTGACGCACAGGCACGCAGACTGGGCATCCGCATCAAGAACAAAGAAACCAAGCAGACCTATCTGCCGCACACCTTGAACAACACTGTTGTTGCACCTCCGCGTATGCTGATTGCATTTTTGGAGAACAACCTCAATGACGACGGTTCCGTTCGTATTCCAGAGCCTTTGAGAATGTACATGGGTGGTAAAGACGTCATCCGTCCATAAGTTACCTTTTCTTTGCTAAAAGAAAAGGTAACTTAAAATAAAAGTTTTACTCAATTTTTTTCAAAAAATTGCGAGGTGCAGGAGCAGAGCTCTTGCTCGCGTTTGCACACTCGCTCGTTGGAGTAAAAATAAAAGTTTTCGCCAGCCTTTTTCAAAAGGCTGCGGTTTCCAAAGGCAGCGCCTTTGGGCGCACTCCGCAGAGGGCGAAAAAACTAAAATAAAAAATATTAAAAAATAAAAATCGATAGGGGCAGGATGCTGTTTCGATGCTGTGGTACGGGAGTACCCCAGCGCAAGCTGGTAGACAAAATCTATTTCACTTTCAGGAATGTCAAATAGGTTATATGAGCGCCGAAAACTTCCCACTGGGAACTTTTCGGGGATAGTCTGTGCGCATAGGCAGTTTGTGAAAACCCTTTCTATCGCAAAGGGTTTTTGCAGATGTGCGAAGCACTTCTGCTACTTTCCTAAATGCTCCTGACGATAAAGGCTTTCGCTCATTGCGATGAGCGCCCAAAGGCGCTGCCTTTGGAATCCGCAAGCTTTTTGAAAAAAGCTTGACCAAAAACTTCTATTTTTAGAAAGAAGTGTTTACAATGGAACTTGATTTACAACTGATCAAACAACAGGTAGCGCACGTTACCGAAGAACTGCTGAAGGTCGCAAAGTTAAAAGCAGGCGATGTATTCGTACTGGGATGCAGCTCCAGCGAAATCTGCGGCGGACACATCGGCAAGGCTTCCAGCGCTGAGGTCGGCGAAACGGTGATCGATGCGATGCTGCCAATCCTGCGTGAAAAAGGTATCTATCTTGCGGTGCAGGGCTGCGAGCATATCAACCGTGCTTTGGTCATCGAGCGTGAAGCTGCCGAAAAATATCAGTTTGAGATCGTAACAGTCAAACCTGCAATGCACGCAGGCGGCGCCTGCTCGGTAGCGGCATACGCAAGAGCAAACGACCCTGTCATGGTAGAGCACGTTGTTGCAAAAGCCGGTATTGACATCGGCGACACCTTCATCGGTCAGCACATCAAACACGTGCAGATTCCTGTCCGGCTGGACATCAAGGAAATCGGCGGCGCGCACGTCACCTATGTGCGTTCCAGACCGAAGCTGATCGGCGGTCCAAGAGCGGAATATCCGCTGTAACTTGGGGAGTCTTTGTATGAATAAATACAGACTCGCAGCGATACTCATGGCGCTGGCTGCGGTTTTGTTTTTGCTTTTTGCACTGACGAATCCGCAGGCGTCCTTTCCGTGGAGCAATACCGTTACCTACATCCTCTATGCGGTGTATCTAATAGTGATGGCAGTGCTGTTCGGATTATCATTTCAAAAGAAATAACAAGCGCTCAAAAAAAGCTGACCGAAAGGTCAGCAGCTCATAAAACAGTTTCAGTCCCAGCGGTTATGTCTGCTGGGACTGTTCTTGTATATATTGAAGCCGTATCAAGGCTCCCTTTACACAAGGGAG